>NZ_JBQHWS010000016.1:0-46550 GCF_052063845.1 Blautia sp. HCP3S3_D9 | reverse complement strand
GTTGGTGGATAAATGAGTAGGTATGTTTACTTAGCAAAAAACTTTAAAACCTTTTGTTTTAGCTAATAACAGGGTGTGAGTAGGAAAAAAATGGGAAGTTAGCATTAAAATTGAGAAACAGAATAGATGCTATTTGATTGCAGGAACCTGTTTTCGCTGTTATAATTATAGAAAGTATGCAGACAGAAAGCAGGTTAATTTTTCATGGAAGAAAAAATAAAAAAATGTAGCGTATCAAAAAAATGTGGAAGCTGTCAGTATCAAGGCGTTCCTTACAAAGAACAGCTGGCTGCTAAGCAGAAGAAAATGAGCAAACTTCTTAAGAAGTTTGGAAATGTAAAGCCAATTATTGGAATGGATGATCCATTTTATTATAGAAACAAAGTTCATGCAGTATTTGACAGAGATAGAAAAGGCAACATCATCTGTGGAACTTATGAGGCAAAAACACATAAAGTAGTTCCTGTAGAAGAATGTATGATCGAAGACAGGATCAGTCAGGAAATTATCCGTACAATTCGTGATATGTTGAAATCTTTTAAAATAAAAACATATGATGAAGACACAGGTTATGGCCTTCTTCGTCATGTTTTGGTAAGAAGAGGGTTTTCTACAGATGAGATTATGGTAGTCCTTGTTGTAGCATCTCCGGTATTTCCATCAAAGAATAATTTCGTAAAAGCCTTACGAAAAAAATATCCACAGATCACCACAGTGGTATTGAATGTCAATGATAAGAAGACCAGTATGGTGCTGGGAGAACGAGATATTGTAATTTACGGAAAAGGATTTATCCGCGATACACTCTGTGGATGTTCTTTCCGAATTTCTCCACAGTCATTCTATCAGGTAAATCCTGTACAGACGGAAATCCTGTATAAGACGGCAATTGAGTATGCAGGTCTTGGCAGAAAAGAAACAGTAATTGATGCTTATTGTGGAATCGGAACGATCGGATTGGTTGCTGCAAAGAGAGCAAAGAATGTTATAGGTGTGGAATTAAATCCCGATGCTGTGCATGATGCAAAAATTAATGCAAGAGAGAATAAGATTACAAATGCACATTTCTATCAGGGTGATGCCGGGGAGTTTATGGAAGCAATGGCAGAGAACGGTGAGACTGCGGATGTAGTGTTTATGGATCCGCCGCGTACAGGCAGTGATAAGAAATTTATGTCATCTATGATTAAGCTGGGACCATCTAGGATTGTATATGTATCTTGTGGCCCTGAAACTCTCGCAAGAGACCTGGAGTATCTTACGAAACACGGATATGAAGTAAGAAAAATACAGCCGGTTGATATGTTCAGTTTTACAGACCACTGTGAAAATGTCTGTCTTCTGACAAAGAGAAGAGGAGACAAGGTATCTGCGAAGTTTTAACAGAATCATGCATCAAATCGAAAGAGAGTATTAGTTTGATTAAATATCTGAACTTTTCATAAAAGTTACACTAAATGGCTAAAAAGCTTGAAAACAAGCCATTTTCCCCAAATTGGTCTTAGTGTAACTGTTACACTAAAACCATCCATGAAACTCTAGTATTTATGCGGTGTAGCGGATTTAGTGTAACTTTTTTGCAGAGTTCACAGAATAATCAGTCACTATTATCAAAAAATAAGGAGGAAGACACCTATGAGCAGGACACGTTCGATATCTTCGATTGATACTGAGATCAAAAAAGTTGAGAATGAACTGATCAAGGTTCAACAAAAGCAGGAGGCTCTTGAAGCCAGGCTACTTGAACTACAAAAAGCAAAGCATGAGATAGAATCCAAGCAGATCATGGATGCGTTTCATAACAGCGGCAAAAGCTTACGGGAACTGATGATTTTTTTGGAAGGATGAAGGCCTTGCCCCGAAAGGGGCAAAATGGTCTTTAGTGTAACTTTCATGCAAAGTCCACAAAATAGAATAACAGTGGAGGGAGTCTATTGCCATGGGTGAACAGCATATGGATGAAAAAAAGATTCTTCACACATCAAGAATCGGACTTTGGAGAGTGGAATTTTGCGATAATGAAGTAGGGCGGTTCTATGCAGATTCTATGATGGATGAACTTCTGGGGATCACAGAACCTGTAACACCGGAAGAACGTCAGGCATTTTTTTTAGAACGGATCCATCCGGATGACAGAGAACTGTTTCGGGAATATATGAGTAAACTGACAGAAACGCGAACAGAGATTGTATATCGTTATATTCATCCTGTTTCAGGTGAAATGCTGGTTCGCTGTGGCGGATGCAGAGATATGTCGGTGACAGACTGTGCCAGTATAATCGGTACGCATCAGGATATTTCGGATATCATGCGTCTGGAACGTGATAAATTTGCAGAACGCCGTCTGGCAGAACAGAATATGAATCTCAGAAGAGAACAGGTTATCCAGGAGAATTATTACAGAGATCTTCTGGATGTACAGAGTTGTGGACTGCTGGCATATACACTTCCAAGTCATAGAGTTATACATATGAACAAAGAAGCACTGAGAATGTATAATGTAAAAGACATCAGGGAAGTGCAGAAGAATCTGGGCACAATCCTTAAGAAAGTATATTATCCGGAAAAGGAAACTATTGAAAAATTAAAGCGTTTGCGCGATGAAGATGTTGTAGTTGACTATGAATGCATCATTAATAAAGACAGTGAGAAAGAATGCCATGCCATGGCAAAAACAAAGTCTATTTATCTGCCAAGTGGAGAAAGAGTTGCAGTAACTACATTTCTGGAAGTTTCTGATATGATGATGCTTCGAAAAGCCTTGCAGCAGGCACAGGATGGAAGCAAGGCCAAAACAGATTTTTTGTTTGCCATGTCGCACGATCTCAGGACTCCGATGAATGCGATTATTGGGTATGCGAATCTGATGGAGAGTCATTGGGGAGAAAAAGAGAAAACAAAAGAATATTTAAACAAATTAAAAGACTCCAGCTGTTTTCTGCTGGCACTGATCGGAAATATTCTGGAAGTGTCAAGAATTGAGAGTGGGAAGGAAACGCTGCATGAAACTGTATGGGATATCAGGAAACTAAATGGAACACTGGATGTTTTGCTGGAAAATGAAATCACTCGTAAGTGTCTGAAAGTTACCCGTCATATTGATATAACTCATCAGAATGTGCTGTGCGATACAATGAAATTGAGAGAGATTCTGATGAATCTTATGAGTAATGCAGTAAAATATACACCGACATATGGAAGCGTAGATGTAAATATAGAAGAGCTTTCTGCGGCAGAGCCGAATCATATGTTATTAAGGATCGCGGTGGCAGATTCTGGTATTGGGATCAACAAAGAATATATTCCACATCTGTTTGAAGCATTTTCCAGGGAAAGAAATACTTCGGAAAGCGGCATTATGGGAACCGGGCTGGGTCTGAGAATCGTGAAATCATTTGTGGAGTTGATGAATGGAACGGTCACAGTAGAGAGTACTCAGGGAAAAGGCAGCTGCTTTACAGTTGAAATCCCGTTAAAGCTGGCTTTGGCAGAGAACAGTAAACCGAATGAACAGCAGAAGCCGGAGATATCATTAAAGGGCAAAAGAATCCTTCTGGTTGAAGACAATGCCCTTAATGCGGAGATAACTTTGACGATTCTTTCTGATGCAGGAATTCAGGTGGAAATCGCAGAGAATGGAGAAATCGCACTTTATATGCTGAGAACAGCAGATGCAGGATATTATGATCTGATCATTATGGATATTCAGATGCCTGTTATGAATGGTTATCAGGCTGCGAAAATGATCCGTAAATTGCCTGACAGTCGGTCGAAGATTCCAATCATTGCTATGACTGCAAATGCATTCGAGGAAGACCGCAGAGCTGCTTTTGAAGCAGGAATGAACGGGTATGCTGCCAAACCGATTGAAATCGAAAAACTTATGCGTATAATTGCAGAGACAATAAATTAGAAACATAAAATGAGACTACTATTATATAATACGAGGGTCAATATATATGGAAATAAGAAAAGCATCTGTGCAGGATCTGGATCAGATCATGCAGATTTATGAAAAAGCAAGAGAATTTATGCGTACAAACGGCAATGCAGAACAGTGGGGAGACGAATATCCGTCAAGAGAACTGATAGAGCAGGATTTCGACCGCATGTATCTGTGCATAGAAAAGGAACAGATTGCCTGTGTATTCTACTATGCAGTGGAAGAAGATGACGACTACAGATGGATTAATGGAAAATGGCTGAACGAAGAACCTTATGCGGTAGTTCACAGGGTTGCATCAACAGGAATTGTGAAAGGCGCCGCCTCTTACTGCCTGGACTGGGCATATTCGCAGATACCGAATATCCGAATGGACACCTATGCAGATAATATTCCAATGCAGAGACTTCTGGAGAAATGCGGGTTTCAATATTGTGGTTCTTTTGAACGTGTAGGATTAGATAAATGGATGGCATATCATAGAGCATGATCTTAGATGTTTGGGCTGATTCTTTTAAATTAACCAGAATATAAACTAATGAGAATATAAAAATGGGGACTGTAGGTTCGAATGAGCTACAGTCTCCATTTTTTAACTGAAACTGCGGAGCAGATCAGTTTTATTCGATTATGAGCAAGTAACGAAGCAGATGATTTTATCCGCTTGACCGGATTTATCAGGTGGTAAAGAAACTATAGCTGTCTGATAAATTACAGATTCTCAACAATCTGACGTGCTACATAAACACCACTTGCAGAAGCATGTGACAGGGAATGAGTGACACCACTTCCGTCACCGATGATATACAGCCCTTTATATCTGCTCTCCAGATTTTCATTAATCTCAACTTCCATATTATAGAACTTAACTTCCACACCATAGAGAAGGGTATCGTCGTTTGCTGTACCAGGAGCAATTTTATCCAGAGCATAAATCATCTCGATGATTCCGTCAAGGATACGCTTCGGCAGAACAAGGCTCAGGTCACCAGGAGTAGCTGTCAGTGTCGGGCGTACCATGCCCTCTTCGATACGTGCGACGGTACTTCTTCTTCCACGTACCAGATCTCCGAAACGCTGAACAATAACGCCACCGCCAAGCATATTGGAAAGGCGTGCGATACTTTCGCCGTATCCATTACTGTCCTTAAAAGGCTCTGAGAAATGCTTTGCAACCAGAAGTGCAAAGTTTGTATTCTCGGTCTGCTTGGACGGATCTTCATAGCTGTGTCCGTTAGCTGTGACAATACCGTTTGTATTTTCGTTTACGACAATACCGTAAGGATTCATACAGAAAGTTCTTACATTATCTTCGAATTTTTCTGTTCTGTAAACAATCTTGCTTTCATAAAGCTCATCAGTTAGATGGGAGAAGATAACGGCCGGGAGCTCTACACGTACACCAAGGTCTACGCGGTTAGATTTGGTTGGGATATCCAGCTCCTTACAGACTTCTTCCATCCATTTGCTTCCGCTTCGGCCAACAGAAACAATACATTTGCTGCAATCTGTTGTACCGTCTTTTGTGATGATACGATAACCGTCATCCAGGAGCTGCAGATGATCTACCGGAGTATTAAAGAAGAAATCCACATGCTCTTTTAATTTGGCATAAAGATTCTCCAGAACTACATAATTGATATCTGTTCCCAGATGACGCACAGAAGCATCCAGAAGTTTTAATTTATTCTGCATACAGAGCTTCTTAAATTTTGTTCCTGCAGTAGAATACATTTTTGTATCCTGACCGCCGTAGGCAACGTTAATGTCATCTACATAACGCATCAGATCCAGAGCTTCTTTCTTACCGATGTGCTCATAAAGAGTTCCGCCAAAGTCATTGGTGATGTTGTATTTACCGTCAGAGAAAGCACCGGCACCACCGAAACCACTCATAATAGCACAGGTTTTGCATTTAATACAGGTTTTTACTTTATTTCCATCGATTGGGCAGTGCCTTTTATTCAGGGGATTACCTGATTCAAAAACAGCAATCTTAAGATCCTTGTTCTGTTCCATCAGCTCATAAGCAGAAAAAATGCCGCCAGGTCCGGCGCCAATGATTACTACATCATATTTCATATAGGTTACAATCCTTTCAAGTGAATATTTTTTACGGGTTGGTTTAATTATGGTTAGCATGTTGTATAATCCTTAAAAAGTATAACATAAATGCAGAAAAAAATCCTTTGTTTTTATAAATAAATTTATAGGTTAGATTTATAAATGAGTGCATTTTGAAGGAAATTTAGAAGAAGTCAAGTGTAGGATTTATGAAAGAAGAAATGCAGAAGAAACATTAAAAAATAGAGCAGATTGTTCTGTCAAAAGATACAAAACAATTATAACACAAAACAGATTATTTTTCCTGAGATACAGAGCTGTCCGGGATATGTTCTACAATATCTCCGAAATCGCAGTCAAGAATTGAACATAAAATATCAAGACTGCGGATTTCTACATTTTTATTATGGCGGAGTTTATCCAGAAAAGAATTACTGATCCCATAGTAGGTATACAGGTCATACTGGGAAATTCCACGTTTTTTCATTGTCTTCCATAATTTTGAGTAACTTATCATTTGTTATAACCGTCCATTTTGTTCTTGCTTCGTTTCTATTATCAAGGTAAAATGATTCTTATAACAGTGTCTTTATAACGACACTATGAGAAGGAAAGTGATAAGATGAAGACGATTAGAAAGGTAATGACAGGTGCAGGAACAGCATTGATATGTGCGGTAATGTATTACTGTTTTGTATGTGGTGCGCCGCGGCAGGGAAGAGGGCATCTGTTTTATATGGTAATAACAGGGATATTCTGTGTTTCAGTATGGACGGCTGTTATGGGAACTATATGGTATGTAAAATGGCTTCGCAGAAAGAATTCAGAGTTTGAAAATATGATAGATACTTTGCTGAAAAACATAGACGAACTTGACAAATAGGCGATTCTGCCCTAGTATAAAAACCAACGAACAAGAAAGGGGAATCCTGCAAAATGAGTGAAAAAGTCATCAAAGCCGCACTGTTAGGATTTGGAACAGTAGGAACAGGTGTATATAAAGTACTGAAGAATCAGGAAGAAGAAATGACAGCCAAGATCGGCTGTAAAGTTGAGATCAAGAAGATCCTTGTCAGAAATATCGAGAAAGCAGCAGCGAAACTGGAGGATGCATCCATTCTCACCAGCCAGTGGGATGAGATCGTAAATGATCCGGAGATTGAGATCGTGATAGAGCTGATCGGAGGTATTAATCCTGCCAGGGAGTATATCCTTTCTGCATTAAAAGCAGGCAAGCATGTAGTATCTGCAAATAAAGACCTGATTGCAGTACATGGACATGAACTCCTGGAAGCGGCACATGAGAATAAAGTAGATTTTCTGTTTGAGGCAGCAGTAGCAGGTGGAATTCCGATCATCAGACCGCTGAAGCAGTGTCTTGCCGGAAACCATATGACAGAAGTAATGGGTATCGTAAACGGAACCACAAACTTTATTCTGACCAAGATGACTCAGGAAGGTATGGAATTTAAGGATGCCCTGGCACTTGCCACAGAA
Source organism: Blautia sp. HCP3S3_D9 (assembly GCF_052063845.1). Classification (NCBI taxonomy): domain Bacteria; kingdom Bacillati; phylum Bacillota; class Clostridia; order Lachnospirales; family Lachnospiraceae; genus Blautia; species Blautia sp. HCP3S3_D9. The sequence goes on along the minus strand of NZ_JBQHWS010000016.1, from coordinate 39,046 downwards.
CTTGGCTATGCAGAGGCAGACCCGACAGCAGATATCGAAGGTCTCGATGCAGGCCGTAAAGTTGCGATCCTTGCATCTGTAGCTTTTAATTCCTGCGTAGTATTCAATGACGTATATACAGAGGGAATCGCAAAGATCACATCAAAGGATATCAACTATGCAAAAGAGATGGGACGCGATATCAAGCTTCTCGGTGTTGCCAGAAACGAAGCAGACGGAATCGAGGCATATGTCTGCCCGATGCTGATCCCGAGTTCTCATCCACTTGCAACTGTAAATGATTCCTACAACGCAGTATTTGTCCACGGAGATGCAGTAGAGGACGCTATGTTCTTCGGAAGAGGAGCAGGAGAACTTCCAACAGCAAGCGCAGTAGTAGGTGATGTATTTGATATCGTAAGAAATATCCTGATTGGATGCTGCGGAAGAATCGGATGCACCTGTTATAAGGAAATTCCGGTTAAGAAGATGGAGGACACACATAACCGTTATTTCATCCGTCTCAAAGTAGAGGACCGCTGTGGTGTACTTGCTGAAATGACCGCTATTTTTGCAAAATATCAGGTCAGCGTAGCTCAGATCATCCAGAAAGATACCAAAGTAGAAGGATGTGCAGAGGTAGTTGTGATCACTGAGAGCGTAAGAGAAGGCGATTTCAGAACTGCCATCGAAGAACTGAGAAACAGAGATTCCGTAAGAAAGATTTCTACGATTATCCGTGTATATGGCAAGTAAATCAGGAATAATAAAAGATATAAGCAAAAAAAGAATTGAAAAATCCTGAAATTTTGTTACTATATAAAGAGGTAAATCAGTTATTAATGAAACACATATAAAAGGAGAATATTATGAGCAAAAAACCAACCGTATTAATGATTCTTGATGGATATGGTCTGAATGACAAAAAAGAAGGAAACGCTGTATACATGGCTAAGACTCCTGTAATGGACAAGCTGATGGCAGAATATCCTTTTGTAAAAGGAAATGCAAGCGGACTGGCAGTAGGTCTTCCGGACGGACAGATGGGTAACTCCGAAGTAGGTCATATGAACATGGGCGCAGGTCGTATCGTATACCAGGAACTTACCAGAATCACAAAAGAGATCCAGGACGGAGATTTCTTCAAGAATGAAGCTCTTCTTGCAGCAATGAAAAATGCAAAAGAGAACAACTCTGCAGTACACTTTATGGGACTTCTCTCTGATGGCGGTGTACACAGCCACAACACACATCTCTATGGATTACTCGAGATGGCCAAGAGAGAGGGCGTTGAGAAAGTTTACGTACACTGCTTCCTCGATGGACGTGACACACCTCCTGCATCAGGAAAAGAATTTGTAGAAGCTCTCGAAGCAGAGATGAAGAAGATCGGTGTAGGTGAAGTTGCTACAGTTTCCGGACGTTACTATGCAATGGACCGTGACAACCGCTGGGATCGTGTAGAGCTTGCATACAATGCTCTTACATCCGGAGAAGGCGTAAAAGGAACAGACGCTGCTGCAGCAGTTCAGGCTTCCTATGACAATGATAAGACAGATGAATTCGTACTTCCTACAGTAATCGAGAAAGACGGACAGCCGACAGGTGTTGTATCTGACAATGACTCTGTTGTATTCTTCAACTTCCGTCCTGACCGTGCACGTGAGATCACAAGAGCATTCTGCGATGATGATTTCCAGGGATTTGAGAGAAAAGCAAGACCACACGTTACATTCGTTTGCTTCACAGAATATGATGATACCATCCAGAACAAACTGGTTGCATTCCACAAAGTTCAGCTTCAGAACACATTTGGCGAATACCTTGCAGCTCACAACATGACTCAGGCACGTATCGCTGAGACAGAGAAATACGCACACGTTACATTCTTCTTCAATGGTGGTGTAGAAGAGCCGAACAAAGGCGAGGACAGAATCCTTGTAAAATCTCCGAAGGTTGCAACTTATGACCTTCAGCCGGAGATGAGCGCACCACAGGTTTGCGAGAAACTGGTAGATGCGATTAAATCTGACAAATACGATGTGATCGTGATCAACTTTGCTAACCCGGATATGGTTGGCCATACAGGCGTACAGGAAGCTGCAGTAAAAGCAGTAGAGACTGTAGACGAATGCGTAGGCAAAGCAGTAGAAGCTCTGAAAGAAGTTGACGGACAGATGTTCATCTGCGCTGACCACGGTAATGCAGAACAGCTTATCGACTATGAGACAGGTGCTCCGTGGACTGCACATACAACAAACCCTGTACCATTCATCCTTGTAAATGCAGACCCGAAATACACACTGCGTGAGAACGGATGCCTTGCAGACATCGTTCCTACACTCATCCAGCTTATGGGAATGGAACAGCCTGCAGATATGACAGGTAAATCTCTTCTTGTAGAGAAATAATAGATGAAATAAAAAATGAAATAATCAGCGAAGCACTGAATGGATTCTTCGTGACTATAACGAAAAAGACCTCTGGGTTACCGGGGGTCTTTTTGTGATTATGTAGAAAATTGCGGAAATGGAAAACACATCTTGAAATGGAAAAAGTTTTCAACTATAATCGCTCTGATATCTGATGAAAAGTCAGGTAAATAAAATAATTTAAGAAAGGAATTTAGGGGGTATTGGAATGCAGACAGACATGACAGTTGGGAAACCAATGAAGATGATACTAGACTTTACTATACCTGTATTTATAGGTAATGTATTCCAGCAGTTTTACAACATGGCAGATGCCATAATCGTAGGAAAATTCGTAGGAACCAAAGGACTTGCAGCAGTAGGCTCCACAGGAACCATCATGTTCCTGATCATCGGTTTTCTTATGGGACTCACAGCCGGATTTACAGTTCTTACCTCACAGAAATTTGGTGCAGGAAAGATGGATGAGATGCGCCAGTCAGTAGGAAATGCGGGATTGTTATCCATTATTATTTCTGTGATCATGACCATCGGCAGCATGGTGGGAATGAGATCACTGCTGACACTGATGAATACACCGGAAGATATTTTCCAGGATGCGTATACTTACATTATGATCATCTGTGGAGGTATTTTTGCCCAGGTATTATATAATATCCTGGCGAGTATCCTGAGAGCTCTGGGAAACAGTAAGACACCATTGTATTTCCTGATCCTTGCGGCACTTCTGAATATCGTGCTTGACCTGGTGTTTATCATTGTTTTCCATATGGGCGTTGCAGGTGCTGCGTGGGCAACCATCACGGCACAGGGAGTATCAGGCGTACTCTGCCTAGTCTATATCATAAAATGTGTACCGGAACTGAGGTTAAAGAGAGAGGACTGGAGATTCCGTTCGGGGATTGCAAAAAATGAGATCATGGTAGGGATTCCTATGGGACTTCAGTATTCTATCACAGCGATCGGAACCATGATGGTGCAGTCAGCACTGAATATCCTGGGTTCTTATGCGGTAGCAGCATTTACAGCAGGCAATAAGATTGAGAACATTTTTACGCAGGCATACGTTGCGATCGGAACTACAATGGCAACTTACAATGCACAGAACATTGGTGCCCGCAAGCTTGACAGAGTGAGACAGGGATTTAATAGCGCACATATCGTAGGGATCATTTATGCCATTGTGACAGGTGTAATTATTTTCTTCTTTGGAAAATATCTGTCCTATCTGTTTATCTCAGATAATGCGGCAGAGGTTATTCCAATGGTTGACACTTATGTAAAATGTGTTGCAGTATTCTTCATTCCGCTGCATTTTGTCAATGCACTGCGAAATGGTATCCAGGGAATGGGATATGGACTGCTTCCTATGCTTGCAGGCGTAGCTGAACTTGCAGGCCGAGGTATCACAGCCATGATCGCAGCAGCTCATAAGAGTTACTTTGGTACATGTATGGCCAGCCCTATGGCGTGGGTACTTGCAGGCGGGCTTCTGATCATCATGTATTTCTATGTCATGAAAGATATGAAACGCAGACTGGGACTGTAGAAGTTCAGGCAGTTAATTGCCCGTTTATAAAATCTTTAAAAAAAAATTTAAGAAAAAAGTGAATACTACATGCAAACTGGAAGAATTATGTTATAATGAGAAAGCTGACAAAAGCGAATGAAACAGTAACACTTATTTATCGAGGAGAAAATAGATGGGCAACAAAGAGGAAAGAAACAATACTGCATCGGAAGGCAGCACAGAGGCAGTAAACAGACCCCGCAAGTCTGCAAGACCCGGACGGATTGCATATGTGCCGATCAGTGACGAGGATCTTGCACCATACGAACCACCTGTCCGTAAGAAACATAAAGGGTTAAAGATTACGGGAATCGCAGCCGCTATGGTGCTAGTAAGTGCAGGTGCAGCATATGCAGGAATGTCATATTATTACTCTGACAAATTTTTTGAAGGAACTTCCATCAACGGCATCGACTGTTCCGGCAAGACTGCATATGAGGCAGAGCAGGAGATTGCGAAGACGGTAGACGGGTATTCCATAGAAGTAGATGCCAGAGATCAGGATCCTGAGACAATTAAAGGAGATCAGATCGGCTACAGCTATGTTTCTGACGGAAGTATTCTTAAACTTCTGAAAGCACAGAAACCATATGAATGGATCCAGGGCTATTTCGAGATGAAGAACTATACAGTAACAGAGAACACCACTTATGATAAAGAAAAACTGAAAGAACAGGTCAAAGCACTGAACTGTGCACAGGAGGAGAATCAGGTAGCACCGGAGAATGCATATGTTGCATACGGTGATTCCCAGTTCGAGATCGTCCCTGAGACTGAAGGAAGCGAGCTTAATTTAAGAGAAGCATACAACGTTCTTTCAGAAGCTGTTTCGGAGAATGAGACATCTGTCGATTTTAACAGTAATCCAGATGTTTATGTGAAGGCAGACATCACCAGCGACAGTCCGGATCTGCAGGCTTCACTTGATGCATGCAACAATTTTACAAATGCAAGCATCACTTATACTTTTGGAGATGAGACAGTAACACTGGACGGAAACACGATCAAAGACTGGCTTAACTTTGATGAGAAGGGGCAGTTGATCATGGATGATGCATCCTTCCAGCAGAATATTGCCAATTATGTGGCACAGCTTGCAGCTTCACATGATACAGTGGGAACTGAGAGAGAATTCCAGACAACAAGCGGCAGAACAGTCAGTGTCTACGGTTCCGCATATGGATGGCAGATCGATCAGGCATCTGAAGTGGCACAGCTGACGCAGGAGATCCGGTCAGGAACACAGACTACCAGAGAGCCGGTTTATTCTATGACAGCGAATGCTCACGGATATAATGATATCGGTGATACTTACATTGAAGTAGACTTGAGTGAACAGCACATGTATTATTATCAGAATGGTGCAGATATTTTTGAATCAGACATCGTTTCCGGCGATATGCGTTATTCTGACCGCCAGACTCCTTCAGGTATTTATACACTCTATTATAAACAGAGTCCGGGAGTGCTCAGAGGTAAACAGCTTGCAAACGGTAAATATGAATATGAAGCAAAGGTAAATTACTGGATGCCGTTTAATGGAGGCATTGGTTTCCATGATGCGGACTGGCAGCCGTATTTTGGAGGTGACCGTTATCTGGAAGGCGGATCTCACGGATGCATCAATATGCCGCCTGACAAAGCAGGAGAACTTTATAACATTATTGAGTGTGACGTGCCGATTGTGTGCTTCTACTAAAAAGGATATTACGGGACTGTTGTGCAGGCAATAGTCCCGTAATTTTAACCGAATCAAGTAGCGAAGCGGATTATGAATATTCGCTTGACAATGTTTTGAGTTGTCATATAAGAAAATTGGAAGGAGAATAATTGTGGATTCTTTAGATCTGATATTAACAATTGCTGCTCTTGTAATAGGCGTAATGCTTCTGACAGGACATGGAAGTGTTTTTATGAAAGGTGGAAATGCAGAAGCACGAAAGAAATTTTACGATGAGAAGAAGATGGAGAAGGGCTGTGGTGTAGCGTTGATTCTGATTGGTATTTTGACAGGAATTGATATGTTTACAACAGGAATGGCTTTTAAGATTGGATACATAGTAGTTCTGCTGATTATCATTGTTGGTCTGATGTATTATCTGAGAGTAAAATGCAGAAAAACAGAAAAAGAAAAAATAGAATAGAATTTAAAGGGGATTGTTCACGATTGAAAGAGCGTGTACAATCCTTTTTGCGTTTCTTGATATTTTATGTTAAGATAGAGAAAGCTATCAGAGAGTAAATGAGGAAACCAGTAAAGAAGATGAAATATAATAACATAGAAAAAGCAGTCTTTCAAAACAGACCGAATCGCTTCATTGCACAGGTAGAATTAGGGGGACATACAGAAACCGTACATGTGAAGAATACGGGAAGATGCAGAGAACTGCTAATTTCGGGAACAGAAGTAATTCTGGAAAAGAGCTCCAACCCTGACAGAAAGACGAAATATGATCTGATTTGTGTAAATAAATCCGGTCGATGGATCAATATGGATTCTCAGGTACCAAACAAAGCAGCAGCAGAATGGATCAGAAACGGCAGTCTTTTTCCGGAAGAAGTGACAGTGAAGACAGAAAAAACTTACGGTAATTCCAGATTTGACATCTATGTGGAGTCAGAACAGAGAAAAGCATTTATTGAAGTGAAAGGTGTGACTCTTGAGGCAGATAACATTGCCAGATTTCCGGATGCACCTACCGAGAGAGGGATAAAACATGTGGAAGAACTGATCCGGTGTCTTGAAGATGGTTATGAGGCATATCTTCTGTTTGTGATCCAGATGAAAGGGGTTAAGAGGTTCGAACCTAACTGGACGACGCATCATGAATTTGGCGAAGCACTGCAGAGAGCACAGAAGGCAGGTGTAAAACTGATCGCAAGAGACTGTCTGGTCACAGAGGATACGATCGAGATACAGGATCCTGTCGAAATATGTTTAGTGGAGAAAAATCATGCTTGAAGAAATCGTAATACCTCTGGTAAAATGGTACAGAGACAATAAGAGAATACTTCCATGGAGAGATAAACAAAATGCGTATTATACATGGGTATCTGAAATTATGCTGCAGCAGACCAGAGTAGAAGCAGTGAAACCGTATTTTCAGCGTTTTATCACAGAACTTCCGGATATAGAAGCACTGGCAGACTGTCCGCAGGAGAAGCTTCTGAAGTTATGGGAAGGACTGGGGTATTATAACCGTGTCCGAAACATGCAGGAGGCGGCTCTGACTGTAAAAAAAGAATATAATGGCAGATTACCTGAAGATTATCAGGCTCTTCTGTCGTTAAAAGGAATAGGAAGCTACACTGCTGGTGCCATAGCATCTATTGCATACGGAATATCAGTTCCTGCAGTAGACGGAAATGTACTGCGTGTAATTTCCAGAATTACAGAGAGTACGGAAGATATCAGTAAGCAGTCTGTTCGCAAAAAGATAGAGCAGCAGATTCAGAAGATTATGCCGGCAGAATGTCCGGGGGATTTTAATCAGGCATTGATGGAACTGGGTGCTGTTATATGTGTCCCTAATGGTCAGGCAAAATGTGAAGAATGTCCTGTGGCATCTGCCTGTCTGGCACGAAAGCATGACAAAGTGGATGATATTCCTGTAAAAGCACCAAAGAAAGCCAGAACACTGGAAAACAAAACTGTATTTATCATTCAGGATGGAGAATATACAGCCATCAGAAAGCGCCCAGAGGCAGGGCTGCTGGCAGGATTGTATGAACTGCCGAATATACAGGGACATCTGGACAGAGAGGAAGCCCTTTCCTATGTTGAAGGTCTGGGACTTGATCCCCTGTATATAGAGAAACTTCCGCCTGCAAAGCATATTTTCTCCCATATTGAATGGAGAATGCAGGCATACAGAATAAAGGTCTCATCCCTGAAGAGAACACAGGATAAAGAACTTATTTTTGCAACCAGAGAACAATCCGGTAAACAATACGCAATTCCATCTGCTTTTGGAGCGTATGCAAAGTATATCAAGGAGGAAACAAGATGAAACTGTTAAGTATTGCGATTCCATGTTATAATTCTCAGGATTATATGGAGAAGTGTATAGAGTCATTATTAGTAGGAGGAGAGGAAGTTGAGATTCTGGTCGTTGACGACGGATCCTCAGACAGAACTGCTGAGATCGCCGATGCTTATGCGGCGAAGTATCCTACGATCGTGAAAGCTATCCACCAGGAGAACGGCGGCCACGGAGAGGCTGTAAATGCAGGTATCAGAAATGCTACAGGTCTGTATTTTAAAGTAGTAGACAGTGATGACTGGGTAAATAAAGAAGCATATATCAAGATTCTGGAGACTTTATATGAATTGTTAAGAGGTCCGCAGACAGTAGACCTTCTGATCAGTAACTTTGTATATGAGAAACAGGGTGCAGCCCGCAAGAAGGTTATGCAGTACCGCAGATGCCTGCCGCAGGACAGAGTATTCGGATGGGAAGAGGTAAAACATATGCCAAAGGGTAAATACCTTCTGATGCATTCCATGATCTACCGTACCGAACTGCTTCATGAATGTGGTCTGGAGTTGCCGAAGCATACATTCTACGTAGATAATCTGTTTGCTTTTGAACCACTTCCATATGTAAAGAATCTCTACTATCTGGATGTGAATTTCTACCGCTATTTTATCGGCAGAGATGATCAGTCCGTTAATGAAAAAGTAATGATCAAACGTATCGACCAGCAGATCCGTGTAAACAAACTGATGGTAGATGCTTATATTAACTGTCCAAATACAGATAAACATCTGAAAAATTATATGTTCAGCTATCTGGATATTATCACAACGATCTCTTCCATTATGCTGATCCGCGCAGATACAGAGGAATCATTACAGAAGAAAAAAGAACTTCTTGAGTACATCAAACTGCAGAACCGTGCTGTGTACAGAAGACTGCGCCACAGTCTCTTCGGCAGAGTCATGAATCTCCCTGGAAGGGGCGGCAGAAAGGTGTCTGTAGCAGCATATAAGATCAGCCAGAAATTCTATGGATTCAATTAATTTTATCTGACAGTATTTGTCTGATCTAACAAAACCAGGTAAACAGCGAAGCGCATGATTTTATCTGTCTGACTAAATTACAAATAAATTTTGATTATCTAAAAAGCAGAACACCTGATAAGAAACAAATAGTTGTTTCTTATCAGGTGTTCTGCTTTTATTTTTTAACCGAATCAAGTAAGTCCCTTGTTTCAATTGCGAATATCCGCTTGACTATTAATTTTCACTTTTTTTTCTTTCTGCATTTCTGAAATAATCGGCTCTGGAAGATTCAGTCACCTTTCTTGGGTAAAAAACCACAAAGCCAAACAATGCAAGTGTAGCGCCCATACATACATCAATTACAGAATGCTGCTTCAGGAACATCGTTGACATGATGATCAGAGAAGTAAGGGTAAGGGACGCAGCCTTTACAAGCTTCTTATCTCGAAGAACTTCACAGTTTGTAAGCGACATATGAATTGCAAGAGAATTAAATACATGGATACTCGGAAGAATGTTTGTAGGAGTATCTGTACTGTACAGCCACTTTACTGCAGATGTGAAGATGTTGTCCCTTGGAAATTCTGTCGGGCGTAAATGCTGGGCATTCGGATAAACGTAAGAAACGATCAGAAAAACGGTCATTCCCATCATAAGATTAAATGCCAGCTGATAATATTCATGTTTATTCTTATTAAAAAAGATAAAATAGGCTACCGCCAGGATCATATATGGAAACCATAACATGTAAGGAACAATAAAAAACTCACAAAATGGAATCCAATCGTCAAAAACTGTATGTACGATATGATAGCTGTGGATTGGTCTGTGCTCCAGCCAGCCAAACATCAGAATATAAACAATGCTGTAAATAATAATAACAAGTCCGTGTCGATATTTGTCAATAAAACGCTTCACAATGTCACCTTCCTTGTATGATCTGTTATGAACGATAATCTGTATTAATTCTGTAACGCTTTATTTCTTTAATTATCATATCATCTTCATACTTTTTTTACAAATAAATTTTCTCATAAAGTATATAAAAATTTTATTAAAAAATCGGAAATAAAATGTGGGATTTTACAAAGTTTTAACGGAAAGTCAAACAAAGATTTAACGGGGAATCTTTATACTAAGACTAATGAATTAAATAAAGAGGCTTTTATTTCTGTGTAAAACAGAGATATCTGCCAGTAAAAAATATTAAAAATGGAGAAAAACAAAATGATATATTTGGTAGAAGATGATGAGAGCATTCGTGAACTGGTAATTTACACCCTGAAAAGTCAGGGATTTGAAGCAAAGGGTTTCGAGAGACCATCCCTTTTCTGGAAAGCACTTGAAAAAGAACAGCCGGTATTGTTGCTTCTGGATGTTATGCTTCCTGAAGAAGACGGTATTTCCATATTGAAAAAACTGCGCATGCGTCCAGATACTCGGAAACTTCCGATCATCATGCTGACTGCCAAGAGCAGTGAATATGATACAGTAGTAGGCCTGGACAGCGGAGCAGACGATTATATTCCAAAGCCCTTCCGAATGATGGAACTGATTTCCAGAATCCGTGCATTGCTGAGAAGAACAGAAGATGACGGTGTAGAGGAATATCAGATAGGAAATCTCTATGTCTGCCCTGCCAGACATATCGCCACAGTGGATAAACAGAATGTAAACCTTACGTTAAAGGAATATGAAGTTTTATGTCTGTTGCTGAAGAACAGCGGAACCGTTCTCTCAAGAACACAGCTTCTGAATCAGGTATGGGGATACGAATTTGACGGAGAGAGCAGAACAGTGGATGTACATATCCGAACACTGAGACAGAAACTGGGTACAGCAGGAGAACTGGTGGAAACAGTACGTGGAGTTGGATATAAGATTGATATAAAGCAGGCAGAATTATTTGTAAATTAGACCTATCTATGCTATACTTTCATAAGAGAAAAAATCAGCGGTCAGGGCAATAGAAAACCCTGGCTGCAGATTTTTTATGCCATAGAAAATTATCAGAAAAGTATTTCATAATATTTCAATGACATAAAAAGGAGTTTATCTATGAAATCATTAGTAATAGCAGAGAAGCCATCTGTTGCCAGAGATATTGCCAGAGTCCTTCACTGTATGCAGAAAGGCAACGGAACTTTGGAAGGAAAAGAATATGTAGTTACCTGGGCACTGGGGCATCTTGTGACACTGGCAGATCCTGAGGAATACGATAAGAAATATACAAAATGGGAAATGTCCACACTTCCCATGATGCCGGATAAGATGAAACTGGTAGTCATCCGTCAGACCGGTAAACAGTACAATGCAGTTAAAACACAGCTTTACAGAAAAGATATCAAGGATATTATCATTGCCACAGATGCCGGACGAGAAGGAGAACTGGTTGCCCGTTGGATTCTTGATAAAGCAGACTGCCACAAACCAATCCGCAGACTTTGGATCTCATCTGTTACAGACAAAGCGATCAAAGAAGGCTTTGCGAATCTGAAGAACGGACATGAGTACGATAACCTGTACAGAGCAGCAGTTGCAAGAGCAGAGGCAGACTGGCTCGTAGGAATGAACGGAACCAGAGCACTCACCTGTAAATACAATGCGCAGCTTTCCTGTGGACGTGTACAGACACCGACACTTGCAATGATTGCGAAAAGGGAAGAGGAGATCCGTGCATTTAAGCCAAAAGAATATTACGGGCTTACGCTGAAAGCCGGAGATGTTACCTGGACATGGAGAGAATCAAAGAGTAAGAGTTTCAGAACTTTTAATAAAGAGAAAGCAGAGGAAATCGCATCTGCTGTCCGAAATCAGGCACTGGAAGTATCTTCCGTAACCAGTAAAGAAAAGAAATCTTTTGCACCGGGCTTATATGACCTGACTACATTACAGAGAGAAGCAAATCAAAGATATGGTTATTCAGCCAAACAGACACTGAACATTATGCAGCGTCTGTATGAGAATCATAAAGTCCTTACGTATCCGAGAACAGATTCCAGATATATCGGCAAAGATATTGTACCTACGATCAAAGAACGTCTGAAAGCCTGCGCAGTCGGACCGTACAGAAAACTGGCAGGAGCACTGATGAATCAGCCGATCCGTGCAAACGGAAGCTTTGTGGATGATAAAAAGGTCAGTGATCATCATGCGATCATTCCTACGGAACAGTTTGTCCAGCTTGATCATATGACAAATGAGGAGCGAAAGATTTACGACATGGTAGTACGCAGATTCTTAAGCGTGCTGTATCCGCCGTTTATTTACGAGCAGGTAAGTATGGAAGGAAAGACAGTTGGAGAACTGTTTGCAGCCAGCGGTAAAGTTGTAAAGAGCGTCGGATGGAAAGAAGTGTACGAGAATATGGACACAGATGGAAGCGATGACGATATAGATTCGGCTGATGAATCTCAGAAACTGAAAGATCAGAACCTTCCTCAGATGAGAGAAGGTGAAAAGCTACATATTGATAGTGTATCCATGAATACAGGCAAGACAAAACCGCCTGCGAGATTTACAGAAGCTACACTTCTCGCTGCGATGGAGAATCCTGTACGATATATGGAGAGTCACGATGTGAAAGCTGTGAAAACTCTTGGCGAGACAGGCGGTCTGGGAACCGTTGCCACCAGAGCAGATATTATTGAGAAACTTTTTAATAGCTTTCTTATGGAAAAGAAAGGCAATGAAATCCATTTGACTTCCAAGGCAAAACAGCTCCTGGAGCTGGTACCTGAAGAACTACGCAAACCGGAGCTGACTGCAGACTGGGAGATGAAGCTGGGAAATATCGCCAAGGGCAAGATGAAGCAGGAAACATTCTTAAAAGAAATCCGAAATTATACCTGCGATATTGTAGATGAGATTAAGACTGGAGAGGGGACCTTCCGTCATGATAATCTTACAAACAAGATCTGTCCAAATTGCGGCAAGAAGCTTCTTGCAGTTAACGGAAAGAATGCAAAGATGCTGGTGTGTCAGGACAGAGAATGTGGTTACAAAGAGACTGTATCCAGAACTACTAATGCACGCTGTCCAAAGTGTCATAAACGTATGGAAATGTATGTGAAAGGTAAGGAAGAAACATTTATCTGTGTCTGCGGATACAAGGAGAAACTCTCTGCTTTCCAGGCAAGAAGAGCCAAAGAAGGCGCAGGAGTCAACAAGCGTGATGTCCAGAAATATATGAGACAGCAGCAGAAGGAAGCCAAAGAACCGGTAAATAATGCATTTGCACAGGCACTTGCAGGATTGAAACTGGATTAGAGATAGAAAGGATGAAACAGATATGGCAGTACAGGATGATCATATGATAAGAAATATTCAGGATGTAGGAAGACTGATCGCAAAGCTTTTGCTCCACGAACAGCAGCCGAATTACACACTTCCTGAGAATGAAGCAGATTATACAGAAGCAGATAAACTTTTTGTAACTATTATGAAACTTGCAGAAGAAGGCAAGATCAATGAAGCAGAGAATGAACTTTATGTAGGTATGGTAGAAGATGACGTAGATTATCTGGAACTGGCACTGACCTTTTACCTGTACCTGAATGATATGGATGGAGATTTCTTGGATAATAATGGATATTCCAGAGAAGAAGTACTTGACGGAATGAAAGAACTTGCTTCTGACTGGGGAGTAACCGGGCTGGAGGCTTTCTGATGCGGAGAGAACAGACGCTGGAAGAGATTTCAGATGGAAAGTTATATGATTCCAATGATATGGTAAAAGCAGACAGCCATAACTGTGAAGGATGCTGTGACTGCTGTCAGGGAATGGGCGATTCAGTAATCTTAGACCCATTTGATGTATACAGATTATCAGTGGGATTAAAGAAACCGGCAGAGCAGTTACTGCAGGAATGTCTGGAACTGGGAGTATCAGACGGCAATATCTTGCCGCATCTTCGAATGACAGGTGCAAATGAGCAGTGTGTCTTCCTCAACAGAGAAGGCCGCTGCAGCATCCATGTTATAAGACCGGGATTCTGCAGATTATTTCCGCTTGGAAGATTTTATGAAGACGGCGGCTTCAAATATATTCTTCAGGTTCACGAATGTCCGAAAACAAACCGCAGTAAGATCAAAGTAAAAAAATGGATTGACACACCGGATCTGAAAAATTATGAGAAATTTGTAAATGACTGGCATTATTTTCTGCTGGACGTACAGGAAGTACTGTATAATGCAGAGGATTCAGAACTAATTAAGAATCTGAATCTCTTTGTGGTAAACAGATTTTATCTTAAACCATACGACCAGAACGAAGATTTCTATCAGCAGTTCTATGAAAGACTGAAAGAAGGCAGAGATCTGTTGGCACTGGCATAAAAAATCAACCTGGAAAATCATTAGAGATCTTCCAGGTTGATTCCTTTTGGACGTTCCATATGCTGGATCGTGATATCATAAATATGCTCTACATCTCCGGATTGCATGGCATTCAAAATGTCCATGTGTTCTTTATAAGTATTCTCCATTCTTCCTTCATGAGACAGAGAAAATTTTGCAAGGCGTTTCATCCGATACATGAATGTAGCGAAAATAGAAGAGAACTGTTCATTTTCCAGATAATTAATAATTTGGGTATGAAAACGAAAATCGTATTCACAGAAATCATCAATAGAGTGGGAAGAAATCATAATCTTCTCCATCTTCTCCATAATCTTATTCAATTCTTTAAATAACTTTCCGGCTTTTCTGCTGTTAGTTTCCTTACAGATCTGTAAAGTACAGTAGCTTTCCAGCGCAGAACGGATCTGAAAAGTTTCATTTACATCTTCCTTACTAAGCTGATGCAGCATAAATCCCTTATTTGGAATAATGTCAATATATCTTTCCTGTGCAAGCCTGTGGATTGCATCACGAAAAGGAGTACGGGAAATTCCAAGTTCTTTTCATTCTTGGAAATTCTGCATTGTTAATTGGTGGTCCGGGAAGCGGAAGTGTTACGAAACTTGCAAATCAGGTAATTGTAAACAATACTATTGCAGTTGTATCTGAAGCATTTGTTCTGGCAACAAAAGCAGGAGCTGATTCTGAGAAAGTATATCAGGCAATTCGAGGAGGTCTGGCAGGAAGTGCAGTTCTTGATGCAAAAATTCCAATGATCA
The DNA here is from genome assembly GCF_052063845.1 of Blautia sp. HCP3S3_D9. NCBI lineage: Bacteria > Bacillati > Bacillota > Clostridia > Lachnospirales > Lachnospiraceae > Blautia > Blautia sp. HCP3S3_D9. The sequence continues at coordinate 23,941 of NZ_JBQHWS010000016.1, read as the reverse complement.
TTGAGCGTAATTTCAAACCAGGCGGACCAATCAGAATCAATCATAAAGACATCAAGAATGTAGTAAACACAGCACACTCCATTGATGTACCGATTTCGTACACAGCGCAGTTATATGAGATTCTTCAGACATTAAAGATCCATGGACATATGGAGGATGATCACGGCGGAATTGTACAGTACTTCGAAGAACTCGCAAATGTAGAAGTAAAGAAACTGAGCTGAAAATACCTGATGCAGACTTCCGCACGCTGATGTACTGGATTGAGTGCAGTATTTATGAAACCACTATAAATCAGACAGAGAAATTATAAAATAAAAGAGATAGAAAGCAGGGAAAGAAAATGGCATTAAAGGCAGAAGTTTTAACTTCCTATAAAAAAATAGATGAAGTGTATATTGATACATTGTTGAAACAGGAAATAGAGAAGAACAACAAAAAGATAGTAGTCCTGGATGATGATCCTACAGGAGTACAGACCGTACATGATATTTCTGTTTACACAAACTGGGAAAAAGAAACGATCCGTCAGGGATTTGAGGAGAAAAATAACTTATTTTATATCCTGACCAATTCCAGAGGATTTACAGCAGAGCAGACTACCGCAGCACATAATGAAATTTCAGCAGTAGTAGATGAAGTAGCCAGAGAAACTGGACGGGAATATATTTTTATCAGCAGAAGTGATTCCACATTAAGGGGTCACTATCCGCTGGAAACAGAGATTCTTAAAGCAAATTATGAAAAGAATACAGGAAAAACAATTGACGGTGAAATTCTGTGCCCGTTCTTTAAAGAAGGTGGAAGATTCACCATAGATGATGTGCATTACGTTAAATATGGAGATAAACTGATTCCTGCAAATGAAACAGAATTTGCGAAAGATAAAACCTTTGGTTACACTGCTGCTACTATGCCGGAGTATATAGAGGAGAAAACAAAAGGTACATATAAAGCAGAGAATGTTACCTGCATATCTCTGGAAGATATCCATAATATGGATATAGAAAAAATTGAAAATCTGCTGATGAATGTGCAGGGATTTAATAAGATTATTGTAAATGCGGTGGATTATGCAGATATTAAAGTATTCTGTGTCGCTCTGTACAGAGCAATGGCAAAAGGAAAAGTATTTATGTTCCGCACAGCGGCAGCTATAGTAAAAGTTATGGGCGGTGTTTCCGACCAGCCACTTCTTACAAGACAGCAGATGGTTACGAAAGAAACAGATAATGGTGGAATTATTGTGGTAGGTTCTCATACGGATAAAACTACCCGTCAGGTAGAAGAACTGAAGAAATTAACAGATATTGAATTTATTGAGTTAAATGCAACTCTGGGAGCACTGATCGGCCTGGCAGTCGCAATCTTTTTGATCGTTAAGAAAGTAGAACCTGCTTACAGTATGATCGCAGGAGCATTTGTAGGCGGTGTGATCGGCGGAGCAGGAATAGAAGGAACCGTAACATGTATGGTAACAGGAGCACAGGGAATTATGCCTGCAATTCTCAGAATTGTAACTTCAGGTGTGCTGGCAGGAATTCTGATTCAGTCTGGAGCAGCAGTTAAAATTGCAGATCAGATTATTCGCTTGTTTGGAGAAAAAAGAGCATTATTTTCCTTGGCATTGGCAACTATGATCCTGACAGCAGTTGGTGTATTTGGTGATGTTGCAGTTATTACAGTAGCACCGACCGCCATGGTTATTGGACAGAGAATTGGATGCAACAATTTTATTCTTCTTGCAGCGTTAATGGGTGGAGAAAAAGCGGGAATGGTAATTTCACCAAACCCAAATACGATTGCGGCTGCAGAAACTTTTGGTGTAGATCTTTCTGCGTTGATGGCAGCAAATATTATTCCGGCAATTGTGGGTCTGGCAGGAACAGTTATTATTTGTAAAATTCTTTCTGGAAAGAATAAATCAGTAAATGTTGCAGATAAAACACAGTCAGTGGAAGTAAATACACAGCCAATGGGGTTACCGTCTATATGGGCATCTATTGTTGGACCGTTGATTGCAGTGGTTCTGCTGATGCTTCGTCCGATCTGTGGGATTACTATTGATCCACTGGTAGCGCTTCCGGCAGGCGCGATCATTGGACTTGCCTGTATGAGAAAGATGAAGCATCTGGGCGAATACATTTCATATGGTCTGGGGAAAATGATGCCTGTAGCTATCCTGCTGATTGGAACAGGAACCATTTCAGGAATTATTAAAACTTCGCAATTTCAGGTGGATATGACAACTGTATTGAATGCAATGAATCTGCCGGCATTTCTTCTGGCACCGATTTCTGGTATTGTAATGGCAGGAGCAACTGCGTCTTCTTCTGCAGGAGCAACTATTGCATCTGCCACATTTTCCGGAACTATTACACAAATTATGCCGGCTCTGTATGGGGCAGCAATGCTTCATGCAGGAACTATTGTACTGGACTCTCTGCCTCATGGTTCTATTTTCCATGCATCAGCCGGTGCAATGGGAATGCCGATCAATGAGAGAATTAAGTTACTGCCGATAGATATTCTGGAAGGATTTATCATTGTATTGGCATCAACAATTATATATGGAATTATTTTATAACAGAAATCTGAAGGACTCTAAACGGTTCTTCAGATTTTTTGGTAATGACTTTATTCTAAAAATCCAGAGATTATGATAGCGGGAACACCAAAATTATGTTATGATACAACTAAAGAAATTATGACAAAAGTCCCTGCTTGTAGTTTATTGCTCAGACAATGAAAGCAGGGGCTTACTTATTCAATGAAAATAATAAACAGAAAGGAAATCGTAAAATGGAGAAGTATAAGAGAATATTTGTGATCGTGCTGGATTCTCTGGGGATTGGAGCAATGCCTGATTCAGAGAGATTCGGAGATGTAGGGGTAGACACTTTTGGACATATCCTGGATCGTATGGGAACACTGGATATTCCGAATCTGCAGAAACTGGGAATGGTAAATCTTCATCAGGGAGGAAAGATGGAGACTGTCGAGAATCCAATGGGACGTTTCATGCGTGTCAGCGAAGCCAGTAATGGTAAGGATACTATGACAGGACATTGGGAAATGATGGGAATCAAGACAGAGAAACCATTTAAAACCTTTACAGACACAGGATTCCCGCCAGAACTGATCGCGGAACTTGAGAAACGCTGTGGTAAACGTGTAATTGGAAATAAGAGTGCCAGCGGTACTGAGATCATTGAGGAACTTGGCGAAGAAGAGATCAATACAGGTGCAATGATCGTCTATACATCTGCTGACTCAGTCCTTCAGATTTGCGGAAATGAAGAGACATTTGACCTTCAGAATCTGTACCGTTGCTGCGAGATCGCACGTGAGATCACAATGAAAGATGAATGGCGTGTAGGCCGTGTTATTGCCAGACCATATGTCGGTAAGAAGAAAGGCGAGTTCAAGCGTACAAGCAACCGTCATGATTATGCACTGAAGCCAACAGGTTTAACAGCTATGAATGCTCTGAAAGATGCAGGTTACGACGTGATCAGTGTAGGAAAGATTAACGATATTTTCTGTGGCGAAGGTGTGACAGAAGCACTGTATTCCAATAGTTCTGTACATGGAATGGAGCAGACTATTGAAATCAGTAAGAAAGATTTCCACGGACTCTGCTTTACTAATCTGGTAGATTTCGACGCACTCTGGGGACACCGCAGAAATCCAGAAGGATACGGACAGGAGATAGAGAAATTTGACAAAAACCTGGGTGTTCTGATGAACGAGATGACATCCGATGATCTTCTGATCATCACAGCAGACCATGGTAATGACCCGACATACACAGGAACAGACCATACCAGAGAATATGTACCATTTATCTCCTGGTCACCAAAGATGACAGAGGGAGGTCAGTTAGAGGAAGAGAATACCTTTGCAATCATCGGAGCAACTATCGCAGACAACTTTCAGGTAAAAATGCCGGAAGGAACCATTGGACATTCTATTCTGGATAAATTAGTGTAACAAAATCAAACTGCGGAGCAGTTATTTGGTTATGAGTAAGTCGTGAAGCGGATGACTTTATCCGTTTGAAATTGGATCAGGAAAATAGGTATGATATCAGGCGGTAAACCAGATTAGGTTATCCGCCTGATTTAGGTAATGATTATATATTATGAACAGGGAGAGGATACATATGGATAGCAGAGCATTTCTGGATTTTTTAAAAGTAGCAGAGAGATTAAAGTGCAACACCAGACATTCTTACACATCTTCCGGGCGACATGAAAGTGTGGCAGAACACAGCTGGCGGCTTACTATGATGGCTTATTTTATGCAGGATGAGTTCCCGGATGCAGATATAGACAAAGTAATTAAAATGTGTATGTTCCATGATATGGGCGAAGCAATCACAGGAGACATCCCTGCATTTGAGAAAACATCCGCAGATTCAGACCATGAGAATCATGTAATGGATGAACTGCTGGATACACTCCCGGAACCATACAGAACAGATTTAAAAGAATTGTTTGCTGAAATGGAAGCTCTGGAGACCCTGGAAGCAAAGATATACAAGGCTCTGGACAGATTAGAAGCTCTGATCCAGCATAACGAAGCAGATCTTTCTACGTGGATTCCACTGGAATATGATCTTCAGATGACCTATGGAACCAAAGAATGTAGTTTCAGCGAATATATGAAGAGTCTGCGCGATATGGTGCGCGAAGATTCCCGAAAGAAAGCTGGCATGGATAAATAATTAAAAACTTGCTGTACAGAAGAAATTTTCAACTGTGCAGCAAGTTTTTTGTTTAACATATTTTTAGTATATTTTCGAAAGAGAATATTTTATTTTCTGACATCAGTTCCTCAAATTTATTCAGATTAAGATCTGAATGCTCTAACTCTCTGGAGAACTGATAACAGATCTGAATCTGGTTACCCAGATGAAATTCGCGGTTATTTTTCAGATAAGTGCCGACACTCAGATCGTGGATAAACAGAGTACAGACAACTGCCATTTTGATTTTGGCAAAGATCTCATCATCATAAACTGCACCGCAGAAATAAGTATAGATCCAGTAAACCAGAAGCTGTTCTTCCTGAATCTGCCAGTCCGGATAATAATAATCAAATTCGCTTTTCTGATACGAATAAAGATTTCCTGAGTCAGACTGCTGAGCTGCATCTTCTTTATACAGTGGAGTCAGACAATCCCTTAAGTATTCCTGCCATCCTGGACGAAGAACCTCCATTTCCGGAATAACAGTTTTCCACATTTCTTTATATAATTCTTTTGATGTATCTATAAAGTTAGATTTATCAGAAGTGCTGGATATATTTGAAGTATTAATTGCATTATCGGTGATATGATTATCAGCATCATCTGTTGTAGTGACTTCTGCACTGTCTGTTATTATAGGAGAACTGGAAACATTCTTTGAACTATTTGGGTTTATTCGGGAGTAAACTTTGCTGCAAAATGCATCTCTATATCCGGAATCTTCATGACGCTTCCGTATATCTTCCCACTGAAACAGCTCATTTTTATCCACGCACAACTGAAAATCATGTGCGATTGCCAGCACTTTCCACAGACGTTTCTGCATAGGAACACTTCTGTCCTGGATCACATCTATAAGCATATCTCTGGTATCCATCAGAGCGGTAAACAGAAGATAATCAAAGTCATCATAAACCTCTTCGCGGGTCTCTTTTTCTCTGGTAACAAACTGTACTTTCTCTTTCTGAGACAACAGGATCCTCGCAGCCTCCGGACAGGAAAGGGACAGGGAAATCTCCCGCAGACCTTCAAATTCTTCAATATGTCTCGGATAATTGCGGCAGGTTTTACAGAACATTTTCGGTCCCGCCTCTGTATAAATATCACACAGATTCTCCTCATTCAGAAATGCACAGCGATGGTCATACTGGCGGAAAACATGTTCCTTCCAGTCAATATCATTGTGCAGACGATTGCGGAACGGCCCTTTGAGATGCTGATATTTCTTTAATGTTTTATCATCAATCACAATTTGCCATCCTGCGCAGCAGGTATCCGGACAGGCTCCTGCAATGCAGGAGAATTCCTTATAATAATTGGGAATTGTAAATTGCATAGCTTACATAGCTTCCTTTCTTTTTTTCTTAAGTTTACGATAATTTCCAGCAGTCATCCCACAGGATTTCCGAAAGCTCTGGGACAGATAACTCTGAGAAGAGAAACCTGCCAGATGAGCAATATCTGATATTCCGTAATCTGTATTTTCCAGTAATTCTTTACACACTTCAATCCGTTTATGATTCAGATAATTAATAGGAGAGATTCCATAATACTTCGTAAATTCATGACTCAGATAATACTTATTCAGATGACTGAGCGCCGAAAGATGATCCAGAGTAATATTTTCTCCATAATTGGAATCCAGATACCGTTTAATAGCTGCGCATTCCTTGGTCGGATGTTGAGCTGTGATTAAGTCAAAGGGGGAATCCGTAATTCGTCGAAGCTGCAGGATCAGGACATCCAGCATATGTTTACAGATCTGTTCATACCCTTCAGACTGCTTATCCAGTTCCTGAAAAATGGAATTAAAATAAAACAGCAGATCCGTTTTCTTCTCTCTGCAGTTAAAAATGCGGTATTCTTTGTGGTCATTAAAAGAAAAACATAGTCCATCTACGCCCACCGTAAAGTAACTCAGAGGCGGACTTCCCCTGGAAATCTCTGTGTGATTGATGTGAGGATTAACGATAATTAAGTCATCCTTTGAGATTGGAAAGATATTATCCTCTATCAGAAACTCGCCCTGCCCGTCACGCACATAAAACAGTTCTGTAAATGCATGAGAATGCGGAATACTTGGCCAATCGCCTTCATAGCGGGAAGCGGATGCATTTAAAAGTGTGACCTCCTGAGGCGTTCTGTCTTCGGGACTGAAGCGGAGTGATTGTGTACTCATGGAATCCCCCTCCTTTGAGTTATGGGTGGAAAATAATTTTCAGCAGATAAAGTCTGCAGAGATAAGTTTTTATTGTGCCACTTATGTACATGGAAATTTAGTAATTTTGTTTGCAGTAGATAAATAAGCATTCCAAATACTTTCTTCGTAAAATACTCTGGATATTGGGATAAATGCATAAAAAATAATAAAAAATAAAATCATCATAGTTCATTATGATTAAAAAATAAATGCATACAAAATTTATTGATAACATTTTTTTTATAATAACATAATTATAGCGAGACAGCAAGATTTCTAAAAAACAAAGCAAAAAGCGAATTGAAATAATTTTCAAAAGAAAGTATTCTATAAACAGATTAAAAGCAACGGAAATTTTCAAACGATAATCTAAGGAGGAAAAGAGTTATATGAAGAAAAAAGGATTTTTAAGTGTTTTACTGGCAACTGCAATGTTAGGATCTATGGTAGCAGCAGTTCCGGCTGCAGCAGCTGATGATGACCAGACATTAACCGTATGGTGCTGGGATCCGAATTTTAACATTTATGCAATGCAGCAGGCAAAGAAGATTTATCAGGAAGATCATCCGGATTTCAAACTGGATATTCAGGAGAATGTATACAGCGATATCGAGACAAAACTGATCACAGCCGCGACATCAGGCGATTACAGCACACTTCCAGACATCTTCTTAATGTAGGATTATTCCTATCATAAAGATGTTACAAGCTTTCCGGATGTATTTACAGATCTGACAGATTCAGGAATTGATTTCTCTCAGTTCTCTACAGGTAAACTTGCAGATTCCACAGTAGATGGAAAGAATTACGGCGTACCGTTCGACAATGGTGCAACCATCATGGCAATCCGCTCCGATATCGTAGAAGAAGCCGGATTAACAACAGATGATTTCAAAGATATCACATGGTCCAAATTTATGGAACTTGCAAAAACTGTAAAAGAGAAAACAGATATTCCAATGTTGACAACATCTGGCGGATCAGAACTTATACTGGAAATGCTTCAGTCAGCAGGTGCTTCCCCGATCGTAGATGGCGAAGTAAAGATTGCTGATAATGAAGTTCTGAAACAGGCAGTAGAAGTTTATGCACAGCTTGTAAATGAAGGATACATGACAGAGTACACTGACTGGGATCAGTACATTGCTTCTATGAACAATGGCGATGCAGCAGGCGTTATTAATGGATGCTGGATCATGTCATCCGTACAGGCAGCAGAAGATCAGTCTGGAAAACGGACAATCGTAGATATGCCTGCATTAGACGATGTAGAAGGTGCTACAAACTATGCAAACTGCGGCGGCGCAAGCTGGGCGGTATCTTCCAACTGCAAGAACCCTGATCTTGCTTATGATTTCATCAAATCCACATTTGGTGGAAGCGTAGAACTTTATGATGACCTTCTTGTAAACGCAGGTGCGATCGCAAGTTACCTTCCGGCAGCAGAATCTGATGTATATCAGGAAGCATCCGACTTCTACGGCGGACAGAAAGTTTATGCAGACATTGTAGACTATGCAAGCAAAGTTCCTGCATTTGACTGTGGCGCATACTATTCCGATATCAGAAGCGCACTGACAGACGTAGTTACAAACGTTGTACAGAGTGGCGCAGACGTAGCAGAAGAACTCCAGACAGCACAGGAAGCTGTAGAGTTTAATATTGAAGGATAGTAAATAATATCAGGTATTTCAGATATAAGATATCCGTTCGATTCTTTGATACAATTTAACTAAACTGCGGAGCAGATATTTGGTGTAGAGCTGCGTAGCGAAGAGGATGCTTTTATCCGTTTGATAGTTATTGTATAGACAGAACAGGATTTATGACTTTGATACCATATATATTCACTGACAGTAAGTAACCTCGGGCTGTCGCAAAATTCAAAAGGAGATTTTGCGGCAGCCCTGTTTTTCAGGAGGACATCAATGGCAAATACATCAGGTACAAAAAAGAAAATGAGTCTTCAGAAAAAGCACAACCTGATCGGCTGGGCGTTTCTGATCCCTGCATCATTGCTGATCTTTGTATTCTGCTTTTATCCCATGTTCCAGGCAATCCTGCTTTCCTTCAGAAAAGGAATAGGAGCAGCACAGACCTGGGTGGGAATCGCCAATTACAGCAGAATTCTAAAAGACAGAACATTTAAACAATGTTTATTTAACACCGTATTTTACTTTATTATTCAGGTGCCGGTCATGCTGATCCTGGCATTGATCCTGGCACAGCTTCTGAATGATGCCACACTTCGTTTTAAGGGATTATTCAGAACCATGATCTTTCTCCCATGTGCGACTTCTCTGGTATCTTATTCAATGATCTTTAAGTCCCTGTTTGCACCGGACGGATTTGTAAACATGGTGCTTACAAAGATGGGAATTGGAGCTGTGGACTGGTTCCAGAATGCATGGGCAGCCCGGTTTGTAATTATCATTGCCCTTGTGTGGAGATGGACCGGATATAATATGGTATTTTATCTGGCGGGACTGCAGAACATTGACCAGTCCATCTATGAAGCCAGCCGTATTGACGGAGCAACTGCATTTCAGCAGTTCTTTAAAATTACCATTCCATTACTGAAACCGACGATTCTTTTGACAGCGATCATGTCCACATCAGGTACTTTGCAGTTGTTTGATGAGTCTGTAAACCTGACTGCAGGAGGTCCTGGTAAATCAACGATGACCCTTGCACATTACATATTTAACATCTCCTTTGTGGAGACACCGAAGTTTAATTATGCGGCAGCATTGTCCGTATTTATCCTTGTTTCTGTAGCAATCCTGTCTGCAATCCAGATGAAAGTAGGTGACAGCCGTGACTAGAAAAATCAAACGTTTCATATCCTACGCAATCTTAATTATTGCAAGCTTACTGTCTGTATTTCCGCTGTATTACATGCTCTCCGGTGCGACTAATAAGAGTATTGATATTGTAAGAGGAAGACTGATCCCGGGTGGATATCTGGTGGAGAATTTCAAGACTTTGGTAGCCAATCAGAACCTTGGACTTGCCATGTTTAACTCATTCAGAAATGCGATTCTGATCACAATTATTTCCCTGCTGGTATGCTCTATTGCGGGATACGGATTTGAGATTTACCATGACAAAGGAAAAGATACTTTGATGAGTATTCTGCTCCTGGCTATGATGCTGCCGTTCGTGGCATTGATGATCCCGTTGTTTAAGATATTCTCCAGCATGGGACTAGTAAACAGCTGGATTGCACTGGTTCTGCCATCAGTTTCCACACCGTTTATGATCATGCTGTTCCGTCAGGCATCCAGATCCTTCCCGATAGACATTATCGAAGCCAGCAGACTGGAAGGAATGAGCGAAATCGCAATCTTTTTCCGCATGTATGTGCCCATCATGAAGTCTACTTATGGTGCGGCAATGACTGTAACATTCATGAATGCATGGAATAATTATCTGTGGCCAAAAGTTATCCTGCAGGATAATGTATCGATCACAATGCCGATGCTAGTTGCCAACTTAAAGAGTGGATACAGTGTTGATTATGGAATGCTGATGTTGGGTGTTCTGATTTGTACACTGCCGACCGCGGTCATTTTTTTCTGTCTGCAAAAGAGCTTCTCAAACGGATTGACAGGTGCGGTGAAATAAAGATTACTGTTTCCGGCAATCCCGATATTTCGTCCTAAGAAGTGAGATGCCGGGCATGGGGATGGACAGTGATAAATAAAGAGGAGTTTATGGGTTATGTATGAATTGATCATGAATGAAAAAGAGCAGAAACAGCTGAGAGCAGAGCTGATTTTTGCAAAAAAACTGGGATTGATTGAAGACGATACTTTGAATGGATTGGAAGACAGACGGCAGAAAGAAAACCGGAAAAGAGAACAGATGCTGCAAAAAGGTGAAATCGTTTATGGCCCTGAACAGCTTTCTCTGCCTGCTTATGTCCGATATGAACAGACAAGATTTCACCTGGATTTTGTATCAGAATGTGAAAAAGTAAAAAAATATTATACATATCAGACGATTTTTGAAGAAGAAAAACAAATGTTTTATGAGGCGAACAGAGATCTGTTTACAAGATACAACGGAGACAGTTTTACTTATGAAGAAGTATCTGGGATCATTAAAAAAAGAATGCGGGAGATAGAATATGAAAAGGAAATCCATAACATATTATGTCAGCTCAGTTAATGGAAATGACAAGAACGACGGTCTGACACAGGAGACTCCTTTCAGAACGCTGCACCGGATCAGGGGGAGTGAGCTTGGTGCAGGAGACCGTGTTCTTCTGGAAAGAGGGTCCGTTTTCGAAGACCAGTATCTGCATATCAGAGGAAAAGGAGAGATAGGTGATCCGATAGAAATCGCATCTTATGGAGTCAGGACGGCATGGCATATGATGCAGATTCCGGGGATGGAACCATATATGAATATAATTACAGCAGACAAAACGAGGGTGGCTGTGTCATGTTTTGTCTGGAAGAGTCAATTCATAATATCTTTCGAAAGAATGTAAGCTATGATGATCTGGGCGGAATTCTGAGCCCTTCCGGAAATCCGGATGCATATGTGGCGGAAAATCAGTTTTATATCAGAAAAGGAGTTCCGCTTCTGCGAAAAAATATGAGTGATGGTGAAATAATACTGAAAAATAATACAATTGTGGAATTATAGCAATCCTCTTAAATCAGACAGATTATGAAATAAATGATCCTATCTGACTGAAATCAGAACAAAATAAAGGAGGCAAAAGAAAATGGGAAAAGGCCGTGTAACTATACCAACTGACTTAGATGTGGTGCCACAGACATTGGAAATGATAGAAGAATGGGGAGCAGATGCCATTCGTGACTGTGATGGCACAGAGTTTCCGCAGGAACTGAAAGATACAGGTGCCAAGATCTATGCAACCTACTATACTACCCGCAAAGATAATGCCTGGGCAAAAGCACATCCGGAAGAAATCCAGCAGATGTACATTATGACATCCTTCCATACAGCGACGGCTGATGTGTTGGAAATTCATCTGATGGATCACCTTTACCCGGATATGCTTGCGGTAAATACAAGAGATGATATTTATAGATGGTGGGAAGTGATAGATCGTACTACTGGTGAAATAGTACCAGCAGATCAGTGGACATATGAGGAAGCAAATGGTAATGTAGTGATTAGATCAGCGGAACTGTTTCATGAGTATACGGTAAGTTTCCTGGCATATATTATGTGGGATCCAGTACATATGTATAATGCAGTAGTGAACGACTGGAAAGATGTGGAACCGCAGATTACTTTCGATGTGCGGCAGCCAAAAACAAGAGCACATTCCCTGGAACGTCTGCGCCGATTTCTGGATACACATGAGTATGTAAATGTTGTAAGATTTACTACTTTTTTCCATCAGTTTACCCTTATATTTGATGAACTGGCAAGAGAGAAATACGTAGACTGGTTTGGCTATTCAGCGTCAGTCAGCCCATATATTCTGGAACAGTTTGAACAGGAAGCAGGTTATCCTTTCAGACCGGAATATATCATTGATCAGGGCTACATGAATAACACTTACAGAATCCCGTCAAAAGAATTTAAGGACTTTCAGGCATTCCAGAGATGTGAAGTAGCGAAGCTTGCCAAAGAGATGGTAGATATTGTACATGAATATGGAAAAGAAGCTATGATGTTCATGGGTGACCATTGGATCGGGATGGAACCATTTATGGATGAGTTCGCATCGATCGGGCTGGATGCAGTAGTTGGAAGTGTTGGAAATGGTGCAACCCTGCGTTTATTCAGTGATATTAAGAATGTAAAATATACAGAAGGAAGATTCCTGCCATACTTTTTCCCGGATACTTTCCATGAGGGCGGTGATCCTGTAAAAGAGGCAAAAGTAAACTGGGTAACGGCCAGAAGAGCAATCCTTCGAAGTCCAATCCAGAGAATCGGATATGGTGGATATTTGAAATTGGCACTGGAATTCCCGGATTTTGTACAGTATATCAAAGAGGTCTGTGAGGAATTCCGTACTTTATATGATAATATTCAGGGAACTACTCCGTATTGCGTGAAACGTGTAGCAGTTCTGAACTGCTGGGGAAAAATGCGTTCCTGGGGTAACCATATGGTACACCATGCAATCTATTATAAGCAGAATTATTCATATTTCGGAATTATCGAAGCACTGAGTGGCGCACCGTTTGATGTATCTTTCATCAGCTTTGACGATATTAAAGCAGACAAAGATCTGCTGAAGAAATTTGACGTAGTGATCAACGTAGGAGATGCAGACACAGCACAGTCCGGTGGTGAGAACTGGATTGACGAGACGATCATCACAGCAGTCAGAGAATTTGTCTACAATGGCGGCGGCTTTATCGGCGTCGGAGAACCTGCATCACATCAATGGCAGGGCAGGTTTATTCAGTTAGATGATGTACTTGGGGTAGAAGAAGAACACGGATTTAATCTGAATACAGACAAATATAACTGGGAAGAACATAGAAATCATTTTATCCTTAAAGATGCAGAAGGTGAGGTTGATTTCGGTGAAGGTAAGAAGAATATTTACGCCTTACCTGAAACAGAAATCCTGATTCAGAAAGACCAGGAAGTACAGATGGCAGTAAAGACCTTTGGCAAAGGAAGAGGTGTCTATATCAGTCTTCCATACAGTTTTAAGAACAGCCGTGTACTTTATCGAGCAGTTCTTTGGTCAGCATCCGCAGAAGAAGAACTCCATTGTTGGTATTCCACCAACTACAATGTAGAAGTACATGCCTATGTAAAAAATGGCAAATACTGTGTAGTCAACAACACCTACGAACCACAGGATACAGTCGTTTACAGAGGCGATGGAAGCAGTTTCCAGTTACATCTGGAGGCAAATGAGATTAAATGGTATCAGATTTGAAATCGTACAGACGGACATTTATTTACAAGTCCGTCCAAATAGATGCATAAGAGAATATAAAACATAAATAAGAACAGAATCATCATATGAGCTGAGCAGATGTAATGCTTCAGGATGATTCTGTTTTTTGCTGGAAACTACTATATTTATTTCTTCTTAGATATAAATATGGCAGACAAATTATATCATTATTCCTGAAAACTATAGTTATTCATTACTTATAAGTATTTGATATACAAAAACAATCTGTTTATACTTATGATTGAAAGCTTGTTGCAGATAGAGTTGTCTTGATTTTTGGGATATTTATTTTATAATAAATATGTATACGAAAAATGGATGAGGGGGGAAATAACAGTGTCAGCAAATGAAAAAGGTCGGAGAATGGAAGGAAAAGTGAAAACAGGTTCCAGACCGGTTAAAACCATGACAGAAGGAACCATCTGGAAGCAGATCCTTCTGTTTTCAATACCACTGATACTGGGAAATCTGCTTCAGCAGATGTACAATACAGTGGACTCAATTATTGTAGGAAATTTCGTAGGAAGCAATGCGCTGGCGGCAGTCGGTTCCAGTACATCGCTGATCTGCCTGCTGATTGCATTCAGTATGGGGGCATCTGCGGGAGCAGGTGTTATCGTATCACAGTTCTACGGAGCTGGAGATGAAAGAGGCGTTCAGCGCGCCGTACATACCGCATTGATGCTTGCCTTTATCCTTGGAATTGTTCTTACTATTGCAGGAATCATATTTTCACCTGCAATCCTCAGATGGATGAAAACCCCGGAAGAGGTTATGGATCAGTCCGTATTATATTTGAGAATTTATTCCTATGGACTTGTGTTTAATGTTATCTACAATATGGCAGCAGGAATTCTGAATGCAGTAGGCAATTCCAGACGTTCCCTGATGTATCTGGCTGTAGCTTCTTTTTCCAATATTTTTCTGGATCTGTGGCTGATCGGTGGAATGCATATGGGAGTCGAGGGTGCTGCGATCGCAACAGATATCAGCCAGGTACTCTCCGGTATCTTTGCATTATGGTTCCTTGTAAGAGTTCCGGATATTTACCGTGTAAATCCGAAGAAGCTGTCCATTGACAAGACAATGGCAGGGCGGATCATTCAGGTAGGTCTGCCGACCGCAATCCAGAATACAGTGATCTCTTTTTCAAATGTTCTGGTACAATCCGGTGTCAATGGTTTTGGTGCCAGTGCAATGGCAGGTTTCGGTGCATATCTGAAAGTAGATGGATTTAATATTTTGCCGGTAATGAGTTTCAGTATGGCAGCGACAACCTTTACAGGACAAAACTACGGAGCAGGAAAGACAGACAGGATTAAGAAAGGCCTGCGTGTGACACTTGCAATGAGTGTTCTTTATACTATAGTAACAGGAATCCTTCTACTGACTTTCTCGAGACCGATCATTGGAATTTTCAGCGGTGACAAAGAGGTAATCTATTATGGTGCTCAGGCAATGAAATATTTCTGCCCATTTTATTTTCTGCTTGGAATTATGCATTCTCTTGCCGGGACTATCCGAGGAACAGGCAAGACCGTACCGCCAATGGTAGTAATGCTTCTGGCACTGTGTCTGTTCCGTATTTTATGGATACAGTTCGTAGTTCCACATTTTAGCAGAATTGATATTATTTATATACTGTATCCGGTATCCTGGGCAGTAGGAATGGTGCTGATGCTGATCTATGCATGGAAAGGAAAATGGATGCTGGAGCCTGGCAAACAGACAGAATAACGTTTTAGGGCCGAAAGATGTTTTGACGTTGTTGCCATACAATATGAAATTTAAGTTAAAATAGCCAAAATATATTGAAGACTAACCGAATTTATTGTAAAATAAAACGAAAATAAAGGCTTTTCGAAAGGAAGCAGAAATCGTGAATAAAAAATATACGATTGGTGTAATGATAGGAAATGCAAACTCTCCCCATACGATGGATCTGATGCAGGGAATTTTCCATGCAGCAGAATCTATGGATGTCAATGTACTGTTTTTCCTTGGAATTCACAGCAGTTATTATTATAAATCCTATTTTGGAGAAGATGCAGAGGACGATTATGATTACCAGTTTAATGCGGCATACGATTATGAGGCGTTTGCAGATTTGGATGCACTGATCATTGCTTATGGATCGCTCTGTATATTTCTTGACGAGAAAGAGAGTGCTGTATTTCTGGAAAAATATAGAGATAAGCCTCGCGTTCTTCTGGAAGAAAGAGACAAAACAGGAACATCAACTTCAATTATTGCGGATAATTACAATGGAATGTATGCAATCGCAGAACATCTGGTAAAAGATCACGGATACAGGAATTTTACCTATCTGGCAGGTCCTCACGGTAATACAGATGCCAGAGAACGAAGACAGGCAGTATATGATGTAATGAAGAAATATGGAATTGAGTTTGGGGCTGACAGGATTGCTTACGGAGATTATTCGTCCTGTGTGCAGAACCAGGTGAATGAGCTGCTGGATGCATACCCGGATATGGAAGCTATGATCTGTGCGAATGATGTCATGGCAGAGACTGCATACAAGGAATGTGCCAGAAGAGTGAAGATCGTCGGCAGGGATATTGCAATTACCGGCTTTGATGACTGGGAACTGGCTGAGACCATGAATCCTCCGTTGACAACTGTATTGCAGAATGCATTTGATATGGGATATATGGCAGTGATCAGTGCGGTAGAACTCTGTAAAGGAAAGCAATGTCATTCTATTGTAGTGCCGGCAGGAGTAAAGATTCGAGAGTCCTGTGGATGCCGTGTGGAGAGAAAGGTTTATGAGAAAACCTCTATTCTCGGACTGGAAGAGGGATGGACGGATATCACAGAACATTATCTGGACAGTATGGTAAAAGGAATTCTTCCGGATAATTCAGATAAGGGACTAAAAGAGAAGACCAGAGAATATCTGCGGGCTATCCTCAGAGTAGATTTTCGTATTCCTGAAAGTGAAGAAAATATAAAAAAAATCTCCAAAAACTGTTCGTAAGTGATCTTGGCGGGATGCTCAGCGGTCATTCCCTGATGAAAGTATTTGACCAGTTTGTGGATGAATGTATCCAGAAAGAACTGCAGAAGGAAAAAGCAGACAGGGAAATCGTACAGAATCTACTTCTGAGAAAACGGCTGATGAATGACAAAATCACAGCGTATATCATAAAAGGAGAAAAAGAACATTTTAGCACATTTCAGCAGGAGAGCTGGTTTGTACCACTGATTTCCAAAGATATGCTGTGTCATATGAATGATGAGCAGGAAATGTACAGACGTGCACTTGTGAAACTTAATACTCTGAATGCGAAGGCTTCTTATCTTTATATATTTAAGGAACCGATTGCTCATTACAGAGACGAAGATTGGAAATGTCCGGATAAAATGTATCTGGCTGCATACCAGATGGGTGAGGAGATTATTTCCTATAAAGAGGATGAACGTTCTGAACTTTTTTTCTGAATCTGATGCACTGACAGGATATCTGAATCGCAGAGGTTTTATGGAGAAAGCGGTACAGATAAACAGAGAGAATGCGGGAAAAGAGATGGTGATTCTGTTTGCTGATCTGGATCATCTGAAGGAAATCAATGATTCTTTTGGACATATAGAGGGAGATTTCGCAATACGGCAGTGTGCAGAAGTCTTAAAGTCTGCAGTGGGAGACAGTGGAGTTATAGGAAGGATTGGTGGTGATGAGTTCTGCGCAATGCTTCCGGGAAATGTAGACGACGGACAGAGAATCCGGGAACGGGTGAGAAGAGAGAGCAATGAGTTTAACAGTGATTCTGACAAACCATATTATGTGGAATTGTCGGTAGGATATCATGTTGTCTGCTGTGGCAGTGATCTGATAATTTCAGATGTGTTAAAAGATGCAGATGAGGCTCTTTATGAAGAGAAAAAGAAAAGAAGAAAATCTGTGAAGAAATAAGCAGTGGATGGGAACTTGTAGTTAGCTAATAGATAATAAAGTAAAATAAAAACAGGTTCAGATGAGAGATCATACTCTTTGTCTGAACCTGTTTTTATATTCTTTGTGGTTTATGAAAATTATTTAATCAGGCTGTTATCATCAAAGTAGTTAATCTGCATTGCAGAACGCACATCATGAAGTGTCTGAGCTGCTTTTGCTTCAGCGACTTTGCTGCCTTCTTTGAGGATTTCATATACATCATCCAGATGCTGCTCCCAGTATTTACGTCTTTCACGGATTGGAGAAAGCTCTGCCTGGAGTACTTTGTTCAGGAATTTCTTAACCTTAACATCACCCAGACCGCCGCGTGTATAATGTGCCTTCAGCTCATCCAGATTCTGATATTCAGGCAGGAACTCTGCGAAATATTCCGGCTTGCAGAATGCATCCAGATAAATAAATACAGGGTTTCCTTCTACGCGTCCCGGATCTTCCACACGGAGATGATTCGGGTCTGTGAACATGGACATAACTTTCTTTTTAACGTCCGCTTCCTCATCTGCAAGATAGATGCAGTTTCCGAGAGACTTGCTCATTTTTGCTTTTCCATCAATACCTGGCAGACGAAGGCATGCCTTATTGGATGGCAGAATGATCTCAGGCTCTGTCAGAGTCTCACCGTATACTGTATTGAATTTGTGTACGATCTCTTTGCACTGTTCAAGCATTGGAAGCTGATCCTCTCCAACCGGAACAGTAGTAGCGCGGAATGCAGTGATATCTGCAGCCTGGCTGATCGGATAACAGAAGAATCCAACAGGGATACTTGCTTCGAAATTACGCATCTGGATCTCGGATTTAACTGTAGGGTTACGCTGTACACGTGCTACAGTAACAAGGTTCATATAATAGAAAGTAAGCTCTGTAAGCTCCGGAACCATGGACTGGATAAAAATAGTAGACTTCTCAGGATCAATGCCGCATGCAAGGTAATCTAATGCAACCTGAAGAATGTTCTGGCGAACTTTCTCAGGATGTTCAGCGTTATCTGTTAAAGCCTGTGCATCTGCGATCATAATATAAATTTCATCATATAAGCCGGAGTTCTGTAAGCGAACACGCTCGGATAATGAACCAACATAATGTCCAACATGAAGGCGGCCGGTTGGACGGTCACCGGTTAAAATAATTTTGCTCATTTTGCTCTCCTAAAAGTAAATTCCGATTTTCCAGAGAGTATCTGGAAATTCTCAGTTATCCTTATTATAAAGCCTGCGGATGTTACCGTCAATGATTTTGGAGGAATAAATGAGGATATAATCGGTATAGTCCGGGTTTTCCGTGACCTTCGTTCACCAAAAAAATCGTATGATATTACTTGTGAGCAGTAACAGATAAATACATAATTATGCAATTATTAAATATCGGTAATTGATTAAAAGAGAAGATTCTGCTAGAATAAAATAGATTAAAATGTAAAGACAGGCTATTTCATCCTGTCTGTAAATAGTGTATATTATGCAGTCTTATTATGCTGTATCTGTAATATAAAAAGTAATGAAAACTGCTGAAGCGGTATTCTATACATGACATGCAGGAAGAAACAGCACATTAACAATAAAGATAAAAGGAGTAATCATTATGCCAGTATTTGATTTCAGTGGTGCTTCAGATAAGAAACCAGGTGTCCAGTCTGAATGTACCTACACTACTTTCCAGTCTAATGAAAAGGAGACTTCTCCGGAGAAACCGATCATGATCCTGGATAACAGCAGCCGTCAGTGGAAGCATCATTCCTGCGGTATTTTTACTAATCCGATCAAACGTACATCCTTTGAATTCAAAGAAGAAGACGGAACTTTCAGCGCAGATATTATAAGTATTGATTCCAGATTCGTAAGCCTTCTCAAATGGCTTGGAGAGAACCATATCAATGTACGTCTCTCCGGACAGAATCAGGAAAATGGATATGCAGTTTATAAGATCCGTGAGACAGCATTCGGTGGCGGCACCAAGCTTTCTGCAGAGGACGGATTCCTTCAGTTTATGATTGAGAGACTTCTTGCAAGCAGCGCACCTGCAGAGGCTGTTGAGGAAGAAGATGAGGAAGAAACAGGAGATGAAATGAAACTTACGAGTATTCAGAGTATTACTGATTTCATGACCTGCGCAGGAAGAACCCTTCCGGACAATATCCGTCTCTGGGCAAGAAGAAACCTCGCAGTTGCCCGTTCTCACGAAGTATCTCCGGAGGAGAGACGTCATGCCCAGCGTGCACTTTCCATTATGATGAATGTACAGTGGAAGAGCAACTATTTCGAAGCAATTGACCCTCAGGAAGCCCGCAGGATCCTTGACGAAGAACTTTACGGAATGGAATCTGTAAAGCAGCGTATCATCGAAACAATTATCCAGATTAACCGTACTCATACACTTCCGGCATACGGACTTCTCCTTGTAGGTCCTGCTGGTACAGGTAAATCTCAGATTGCTTATGCAGTTGCACGTATCCTGAAACTTCCGTGGACAACTCTGGACATGAGTTCCATCAATGACCCGGAACAGCTCACAGGAAGCTCCAGAATCTATGCAAATGCGAAGCCTGGAATCATTATGGAAGCCTTCTCAGCAGCAGGAGAATCTAACCTTGTATTTATCATCAACGAGCTTGATAAAGCAGCATCAGGTAAAGGTAATGGAAACCCTGCAGATGTACTTTTGACACTGCTTGACAACCTTGGATTTACAGACAACTACATGGAATGTATGGTACCGACAGTTGGTGTATATCCTATTGCCACAGCAAATGATAAATCCCAGATCAGTGCACCGCTGATGTCCCGTTTTGCAGTGATCGATATCCCGGATTACACGTCAGAAGAGAAGAAGATCATCTTCTCCAAATACGTTCTTCCAAAAGTTCTGAAACGCATGAGCCTGAAAGCAGAAGAATGCGTAGTAACAGAAGACGGTCTGGATGCTATCGTTGAGAAACATAAAAACACCAGCGGAATCCGTGACCTGGAACAGGCAGCAGAGCACATTGCAGCCAATGCCCTGTACCAGATCGAAGTAGACCATTTGACAGGTGTTGCATTCAACGCAGAGATGGTAAGAGAATTACTTTCCTGAAAAAAATCTTGACATAGATAAAAGTTAAGCGTATACTATCCAACATCAGTAGGATAAAGTATAAAAGTTGCTGAATAAAATAAGATTTTCAGGACAGGGTGCAATTCCCTACCGGTGGTAAAGCCCACGAGCCGTAAGGTATGATTCGGTGCAATTCCGAAGCCGACAGTACAGTCTGGATGAAAGAAGATAGTAGTAAAGATACAGAAGAATTAACTGATCTGTGAAAGCTGACTGCTCTGGAATAATAAATTTATTCCAGAGCTTTTTTAATATCATTAAAATGATTTCAGCAATGAAATAAAAGTCAGATTCACAGAAAGATAATTCATATCAAATATGAATTCATAAGCCCTGGATGTTGAAAAACACCGGGGCTTTTTCTGTACCATCAGAAGAACAGGAGATGAGGTATTGAAAAATATAACTGATATGGAAAAAGACAGACAATATATGAAAATGGCTTTAGAACTGGCCCAAAAAGGAATGGGTTTTACAGCACCCAATCCAATGGTAGGCGCCGTGATCGTTAAAAATGAAAAGATTATTGGCCAGGGATATCACAGAAAATATGGTGAACTTCATGCAGAGAGGGAAGCTTTGGCAGCATGCACAGAACAACCAGAAGGTGCATCCATGTATGTTACTTTAGAACCTTGTTGTCATTACGGAAAACAGCCTCCATGTGTCAATGCGATCCTGGAGTCGGGAATCAGACGCGTGATCGTCGGATCATCGGATCCTAATCCGCTGGTTGCAGGAAAAGGAATCCAGATTTTGAAGGATCATGGGATTGAAGTGACAGAAAATGTTTTAAAAGGAGATTGTGATAAATTGAATGAAGCGTTCTTTTATTACATTCAAAATCAAAAACCATATGTAGTCATGAAATATGCGATGACTTTGGATGGAAAGATTGCCGCTTATACAGGTGCATCCAGATGGGTGACAGGAGAAGCTGCCAGAAGGCATGTACAGAAACAGAGACTGAAATATACAGGAATTATGGTTGGAGTGGGAACAGTTCTGGCGGATGATCCGATGCTCACCTGCAGACTGGAAAACAGCAGAAATCCCGTGCGTATTATCTGTGATTCCCACCTGAGAACACCACTGAATTCTAAGATCGTGAAGACTGCAGCGACAGTTCCTATAATTCTTGCGACCAGCAGTAAAGAGCAGAAGATAAAGAATTATGAAGAACTTGGATGCAAAGTGCTGTATGTTCCGAAGAAAAACGGACACATAGATTTAAACAGATTAATGGAACTTCTTGGAGCCGAAAAAATAGACAGTATTTTGCTGGAAGGAGGAGGCACTTTAAACTGGTCAGCACTGGAAAGCGGCATTGTCCAGAAAGTTCAGACCTATATAGCACCCAAACTTTTTGGAGGAGAAAAAGCAAAGACGCCAGTAGAAGGAACGGGATTTCCTGAATAAGTATGGATTTTGACAGAATTAAGCAAAAAGCAGTTATTCGACTGGTGCAGAATTGTGCAGTGAATGCTTTATCTGCCTGACATGGACCAGATAAGCTGCCAATGCGAATGATTTTGCCCTCTTAACAGAAGAAAAATATATGGTATCAGAAAAATACATTGCATAAGGAGAGAAAAAATGAAGGAGATTTTATCTGTGCAGCAGAGTTTGCCACAACAGAAAATATTAATTTTATGGCTACCCATGGAAAGGGACTTATCTGTATGCCAATGTCTGAGGAATATGTAAGAAAACTGCACTTCCCGCAGATGGTAGCAGAAAATTCTGATAATCACGAAACGGCTTTTACTGTTTCCGTAGACCATGTCAGTACCAGTACAGGAATCTCCGCAGCAGAACGTTCTGTTACAGCCATGAAATGCGTAGATGAGAATGCAAAACCCGAAGATTTCAGACGTCCCGGACATATGTTTCCGCTTCTGGCAAAGAAGAATGGGGTGCTGGAAAGGAACGGACATACAGAGGCAACTGTAGATCTCTGCAGACTTGCCAGATTAAAACAGTGTGGCCTGTGTTGTGAAATTATGCGAGAAGATGGCACTATCATGAAGACCTCTGAGTTACGGGAACTTGCCAGAAAGTGGAATCTGAAATTCATAACGATCAAAGATATTCAGAATTACCGTAAATGCCATGATATTCTGGTGGACCGCGTGACGACTACAAAAATGCCTACCAGATACGGAGAATTTATGGCATACGGATTTGTAAACCGTCTTAATGGTGAACATCATGTGGCGCTGGTAAAAGGTGAAATTGGAGATGGAAAAGATGTTCTGTGCCGTGTGCATTCGGAGTGCCTGACAGGAGACGTGTTTGGATCTCAGCGCTGTGACTGCGGACAGCAGTTTGCAGCAGCTATGTCCCAGATTGAAGAAGAGGGAAGGGGAATACTTCTTTATATGAGACAGGAAGGACGAGGAATCGGACTGATCAATAAACTCCGTGCTTATGAACTTCAGGAACAGGGAATGGATACACTCGAAGCGAATCTGGCACTTGGATTTGCCGGGGATGAAAGAGAATATTATATAGGTGCGCAGATTCTGAGAAATCTGGGAGTAAAAGAACTGCGCCTGTTGACAAATAATCCGGATAAGGTTTATCAGCTGGAAGAATTTGGAATCAAGATCAAAAAGAGAGTTCCGATCCAGATGAATGCGACAGCATATGATCTGCACTATCTCAAAACAAAACAATTACGGATGGGACATATTCTGAAGTATTAAATGCGGCAGAGAATTTTTAACGTAACAATAACGTTACCGAAAATAAAACTTACTTTGTATAAAAACCTGTACAGGTTAAAAATAAATTTACAGATGAAAGGATTAAAAAAATGAAAACATTAGAAGGAAAATTAGTATCAGATGGAATGAAAGTAGGAATTGTAGCAGCACGTTTCAATAAACTGTACCCCTTGTCAAGGACATTTTGAATTAGTGTAGTGCCTATTTTTTAGACACCTACACAAAAGTGATATCCCTGATTTCGGACATTCCATTGTCTGGTTATCCACATAAGTGG
>NZ_JBQHWS010000015.1:0-49325 GCF_052063845.1 Blautia sp. HCP3S3_D9 | reverse complement strand
TATTCAACCGTTCTTAAAAATGTAAAGAATTTTCGAGAATCGTATGTGTTTCACTGTTTAGTTATCAAGGTTGTCTGTCTTGCGACAGCTTTGCTATTCTATCATGTTGTTTTTAGTTTGTCAAGAACTTTTTTAAGTTTTTTCAAACTTTATTTTCAACATTTTGTTCTTTTCAACATCTTTTCGAGTTTATCACAACTCTTTCGTTCTGTCAAGAACTTTTTCTTTCTTTTTTGAAAGAAACGGAGAAGGAGGGATTTGAACCCTCGCGCCGCTATTAACGACCTACTCCCTTTCCAGGGGAGCCCCTTCGGCCAGCTTGGGTACTTCTCCAAATTGTCCTAGATTCGTTATTTTTCAAAATAACTCTTTTCGCATTCTCATGCTCTTTATCCAGTTTTTAAGTTCTTCACCGAAGAACCTCGTGCATTATATCGCACTTTCTATTTGTTTGTCAAGTACTTTTTTAGTTTTTTCAAAAACTTTTTTTCAGCAACCTGACGAGCGGAGAGAGTGGGATTCGAACCCACGCGCCCTTGCGGACAAACGGTTTTCAAGACCGCCTCGTTATGACCACTTCGATATCTCTCCATATGTTGTTGTTTGCGTTCATTGTGTTCTCACCGCCGACGCAAGTGATATTCTAGCACTAAAGTATTCACCTGTCAATAACTTTTTTACATTTTTTTCATTTTTTATTTCCAGTTTCTGTTTTTCCCTGCAAAATCCGCATAAATACGGCATTTGCAGGGATCCAGTTTTTTTGAAAACCCTGTGATTTTATCAAAAAATCTTCTTGCCGACACATTAATGTTTCAAAAATGCTTCCGCAATATCCAGATCTTCCGGTGTGGTGATCTTAATGTTCTGATAAGAACCTTTTGCCAGAGCAACCTTTACTCCTGTCTCCTGCTCTACCACCATAGCATCATCTGTGATCTTACTCATATCTTTCCGACGAATACTGTCATGTGCCCCACGGATCAGTGAATAAGAAAAGATCTGCGGAGTTTGAATGGTCCATACGCATTTTCTGTCTGGCGTTTCTTTTACATATCCTTCGGCATCAGAAAGTTTAACCGTGTCTTTGGACGGCATGCCGATCACACATGCACCTGTTTCTTTCACTTTCTGCAGGCCACGTTCAATGATTTCTTCTGTTATAAAAGGTCTCGCACCGTCATGGATCAATACATACTCACAGTCTCTGCACTCACAGAGTCCTGCATAGACAGAGTCGTAGCGTTCTTTTCCACCCGGAATTACTGCTGACACTTTTGTAAATCCATATTTCTGTACGATTTCTTCTTTACAGTAGGATACGGACTCCTCACCTGTTACAAGAATGATATCCCGGATCAGCGGACTCTCCTGAAAACAGCGCAGGGAATAATACAAGACCGGGTAGCCCTGTATCTCCAGAAACTGTTTCTGTATTTTGCTGTGCATTCTTTTTCCCTGTCCTGCTGCCAGAACAATGGCTGTATTTTTCCCCGCCATTCTAGCGTTCTCCCAGTTTAAGATTCGGTACAGCATTCAGGTCCCATCCATGGCGTGTACCTTTGATATATTCATAATAAGCCGCTACGCCGATCATCGCTGCATTATCTGTACAGAAAATCGGTGACGGACGGTAGAAGCTGTAGTTATTTTTCTTACAAGCTTCTTCCATCGCTGCTCTTAATGTTCCATTGGAAGCCACTCCACCTGCGATTGCAATCTTGTTCATTCCATAATCTTTTGCAGCAAGCATCGTATGTTCCACCAATACATCAACAACTGCTTTCTGGAAAGATGCAGCCAGATCAGCTCTGTTAACTTCTTCTCCTGTCATCTGGGCATGATTAATATAATTTAATACCGCAGATTTCACACCGCTGAAGCTGAAATCATATGGGCAGTCCCCAATCTTGGCCTTAGGAAATTCGATTGCATCCGGATTTCCCTCTTTTGAAAGTTTATCAACCTTTGGTCCTCCCGGATAGCCCAGACCGATTGCTCTTGCAACTTTATCAAAAGCTTCTCCTGCAGCATCATCACGGGTACGTCCCAGAATTTCAAATTCGCCATAATCCTTGACAATTACAAGGTGTGTATGTCCGCCTGATACGATCAGACAGAGAAATGGCGGTTCCAGATCCGGATGTTCAATATAATTTGCAGACACGTGTCCTTCAATATGATGAACTCCTACCAATGGAAGTTTCTTTGCATAAGCGATTGCTTTTGCTTCTGCCACGCCCACCAGAAGTGCACCTACCAGTCCCGGACCGTAGGTGACACCAATTGCATCCAGATCATCGAGAGTTACTCCTGCATCTGACAGAGCCTGCTCAATTACCTGATTGATCTTTTCAATATGTTTACGGGAAGCAATTTCCGGAACTACTCCGCCGTATAAAGTATGGAGAGCGATCTGTGAGGAGATCACATTTGACAGAATAGTTCTGCCGTTTTTGACAACTGAAGCTGCGGTCTCATCACAGGAACTCTCAATTGCGAGAATTAATGTATCTTTCATTTTTTATTCCTCATAATATCTGCACTATCTTTGATTTGGTCTCCTGAAATCGCAGGTCCGAAAAATGTAAACTGAGCCAAAAAAATCTCGGTTTCAATAGATCTGACCTCCAATATCATCTTATTCTTCTTCAAAATTTAATTCAACACTCTTGCCATCTTTTCCCGGATATGCATTTGGAAAAATCTCGCGGACTTTATCCATAAATTCATCCGGTCTGACCAGAGATGGACTGTAATGTGTCAGCCACATTTCCTGTACCTGTGCATCACGGGCCAGAACTGCTGCCTCACGGAACGTCATATGCTTGTATCCGCGTGCTTTGTCTGCTTTATCATCTTCTCCGTACATTCCTTCGCAGATAAACAGGTCTGAATCCTTTGCGTTGCGCAGAATAGACTCTGTCGGTCTGGTATCTGTTGTATAAGTAAGTTTGATTCCCTTTCTTGCAGGGCCAAGTACCATCTCCGGTGTATAGGTAATGCCGTCTGCTTCGATGGTCTGCCCTTTCTGAAGAGGATTCCAGTATTTCAACGGGATTTCCTGCTCTTTCGCTCTCTCTGCTGAGAATTTTCCCTGACGCAGGATCTCAAGGGTATAGCCATAGCAAAGTACATTATGGTTTACTTTAAAAGCCGTGATCCGATAGCCATTTAATTCAATGACCTGCTCAGGCTGTGTGATTTCAATAAATTTAATTTCAAATGGAAGTTCCGGTGCGATCACGCGGAGCGCATTAACTACTCTTTCCAGACCTTTTGGTCCTATAAGAGTCAACGGCTCTGTACGGTCGGCATTTCCCATAGTAAGAAGAAGTCCCGGAAGTCCGCTGATGTGATCGCCATGATAATGAGTAAAACAGATCACATCAATAGGTTTAAAACTCCATCCTTTTTCTTTGATTGCTACCTGAGTACCTTCACCACAGTCAATAAGCAGACTGCTTCCGTTATACCTTGTCATAAGTGCAGTCAGCCACCTGCGCGGCAAAGGCATCATTCCTCCGGTTCCAACTAAACATACATCTAACATATATTATATATTTCCTCTGTTTTCCAGCTGTCTGCTGCTTTTTCAGTCATTATATTTCTGACAGCTGATTCTTTCTGCTACGATTTTTAATTTTTCAGATACTAAAACTAAAAGTTCAAAGATCCTGTCTTTATAACAGGATCTTTGAACCTGTTAAACATCTATTGAGGATGACGTGTCATAAGTAATGCGTCCTCTACAGGATCACTGTAATATGCCTTACGGATCCCGTCTCTGGTAAATCCCATACGTTCATAGAGACGGATTGCAGTCTCATTTCCTACGCGGACTTCCAGATGGATGGTTGTAACATCCTGTTCTGTCGCAAGACGGATCAGACTCTGCATCAGAAAAGCACCGATTCCTTCTCTCTGCCGGTCTCTGCGCACCGCCACATTCGTGATATCTCCCTCATCCAGAACCATTAAAAGACCACAGTAACCCAGAATTTTTTCTTTCTCTTCTACTACCAGAAACATGGCATCATCCCTTGTCAGGAAAGTAAAGAATCCCTCTTTTGTCCATGGCACATGAAAAAGATCCTGCTCGATCTCCATCACCTGATCCAGGTCATCTACAAGCATTTCCCTCAGGATCATATCTCTGCACCCGCCTGTTTCTGTACTTTCTCTCTCTCTGCACGTTCACGTTCTGCCTGAGATACACGGAGATACTCAGGAACATGTTCCATAGCAGTCTCTGTGCGTCCTTCTTTATAATAAATGCTTCCAAGAGCAGCTACTGCTGCAGCTCTCTGTTTATTTACATGCGCCGGTGCAAAGGAATATGGCACCTGCAGTTTCTCTGCGATCAGGTCGCGAAATACAGGTACGCCATCTCCTAAAAACGTAACCATCTCGCCTCTGTGGTTCAGTTCTTCCAGCAGTTCCTCGATCGGTGCTGCCCACTGTTCCTTCAATGTTACAAACTGATGTTCCTCAAATCTGTAGATTCCTGTGTACACCTGTTTTCTTCTGGCATCCATGATCGGGCAGATTACTCCCTGTGCATCATAAAGATTATATGCCAGTGCATCTACTGTCGGTACTGCTACCAGTGGTTTCTTCAGGGCAAGTCCCAGTCCTTTCGCAGTTGCTGAACCGATACGGAGTCCTGTAAAAGATCCCGGACCTGCTGCCACTGCGATGGCATCTATGGATTCCAGATCCAGTTCTGTCATCTTCACAATCTCATCCAGCATCGGAAGCAAAGTCTGAGAATGTGTTTTCTTATAATTTACAGTATATTCAGCCAGTAGTGTATCATCCTCCACAACTGCTACAGATGCTACGATCCCTGAGCTGTCCAAAGCTAAAATTTTCATTTCTACCTCCTGACTGTCTTTCTACAATAACAATCTTCTAAACTATAGCCTTTTGTTTTCAGGCTGCATTCTGCACTGCTGTCTGTATTTTTACTTTGTACAGATGCTGTGCTTTCATTTTCCTCGGATCAGGCTTCTTCCAGACCGGTTACCGTGATCCTTCTGTAATCAAAACCTTTTTCCAGATCTTTCTCTATAGTTACTTTGATCAGATTTTCCGGAAGAATCTCTTCGATCAGATTCGCCCATTCGATTAGACAGATTCCCTGTCCGAAGAAATAGTCATCATATCCGATCTCTTCCATCTCTTCAATATCACCGATACGGTAAACATCGAAATGATATAATGGAAGACGTCCGCTCTCATATTCTTGAATGATCGTGAATGTCGGACTGCAGATAGGCTCTGTAATTCCAAGTCCTGCCGCAACCCCCTGGGTAAATACAGTTTTTCCAACTCCCAGATCACCTGTCAGAGTGTAGATCTGACCCGGTTTTGCATTCTCTCCGATCTTCTTTCCCACATCAAATGTTTCCTGTGGTGTTCTTGTCTCTATAATCATCTTTTCCACCTTTTTCTTGCAGAATTGTTCTTTGCATATTATAATAGAGCGAACAGGGAAATACAATACTTTTTGAAAAGGAGACTTGAAACTATGGCAAATCCAGTAGTTACAATTACCATGGACAATGGCGATGTGATGAAGGCAGAATTATATCCTGAGATCGCACCGAATACAGTTAACAACTTTATCAGTCTCGTAAAGAAAGGCTTCTATGACGGACTGATCTTCCACCGTGTTATCAACGGATTTATGATCCAGGGCGGATGCCCGGACGGAACCGGTATGGGCGGCCCGGGATACAGCATTAAGGGTGAATTTACTCAGAACAGATTTAAGAATGATCTGAAGCACACAGCAGGTGTTCTTTCCATGGCACGTGCTATGCATCCAAACTCAGCAGGAAGCCAGTTCTTTATCATGCATAAAGACGCTCCACATCTTGACGGTGCTTATGCTGCATTCGGTAAGATCACAGAAGGTATGGACGTTGTAAACCGTATCGCAGAAGAAGATACTGATTACAGTGACCGTCCGCTTGATGAGCAGAAGATCAAATCCATGACAGTCGATACTTTCGGTGTTGATTATCCGGAACCGGAGAAATGCTGATCAGCTCAGACAATTAATAGGTATATCTGTAATTAGCAGAAATGCCCAGTAATTATTATACCCCATGCAGCACTTCCACTGTATGGGGTATATTTATATCTTCTTTACTCATAATCATAATAATGTTCTGTCTGCTTCGATTTTCATCTTAACAGATTACTATTATAGGCTTTTTGCTTTAGCAGAGATCCCGGACATCTCAGTCTGCAAATACCTTCACTTCGCCATCGATCACTGCATAGTAAAGGTCTTTCTCTTTCTTCATCTTCGCTCTTCCGTTTGTTCCCTCTGTGATTGCTTTCTCTACAGATGCGATCTGATCTGACGGAACCAGCAGATGCAGAACTACTCTGTCTGTGTATTCGGAATCCAGGATTGGAAGCTTCTGCTCTCCTGCAATGTACTGAATCTTACCGATTCCTATATAATCTGTGAGCACTTCCATGGAAATCCCATATGTTTTCTCTATTACTGTACTGGCTGCAAGTCCTTCCTGAAGACTCTTTGAATATGCTCTGACAAGTCCGCCAGTTCCAAGCAGCACCCCACCGAAATATCTGGTAACTACAGCTGCCACATTATAAATATCTTCCCCCAGAATCACATCCAGCATCGGTCTGCCCGCTGTTCCTGACGGTTCGCCATCGTCACTGCATCTGGTATATTCCCGGTTCTTTCCCACAGAATACACATAACAGTTATGTCTGGCATCCCAGTATTTCTTCTTCATTTCCTCTATAAAAGCCAGAGCTTCCTCTTCTGTTTCCACAGGGCGTACAGTTGCAATAAATCTGGACTTCTTTTCCACGATTTCACCCTCGCCGCCTTCATAGACTGTCTTATATTTCTCAAGCATATATAATACTCCTCTTTCCATTCTCTTATTGACCCAGTGTACCATGAATTACAAAAATGTGCCAGCACAGTGTATACTTATCCTGTAAAAAAACACAATAACCATTAAAAAGCCACAAAAGCAATTGTGAATTTTTATTTTTCTGCTTTATTTACTTATTCTTATTTGATATAATAGAACGGATTATAAAGGAGGTTTAACATGAACTACGGTAAAAAGTCGACTGCAAAGAAGCGGACTGCGCTGATTTCCCGTTCTTCCATGATGGGAAAACGAGCAAGAGTTTCTTTCATCAGAGTCCTGTTCGTATCACTGATCGCACTCTGCATCGCAGTAACCTGCCTGGGTGTGGGGTCATTCAGAGGCGTGATCGATAATGCTCCTGATGTGAATGATATTGATATTATGCCTTTGGGCTATGCAACATTTCTTTACGACGACGCCGGAAATCAGATCCGTAAGCTGGCCGCACCGGATTCTAACCGACTGCCAGTTACTCTGGATCAAATTCCTGTAGATCTGCAGCATGCAGTAGTCGCCATTGAGGATGAACGATTTTATGAACATAATGGTATTGATGTGAAAGGTATTCTCCGTGCAGGAGTAAAAGCTATCACCACCGGAGATTTTTCCGAGGGTGCCAGTACAATTACTCAGCAGCTTCTGAAGAATAACGTATTCACAAACTGGACCAGCGAGTCTACTCAGCTTGAGCGATTCACACGTAAGTTTCAGGAACAGTACCTTGCCATTCAAGTTGAAAAGAAAACCAGCAAAGATACTATCCTTGAGAACTATCTGAACACAATTAACCTTGGTGCTGGATCCTACGGTGTACAGGCAGCTGCTCGACAATATTTCGACAAAGATGTATGGGATCTGAATCTGTCCGAATGTGCAACTCTGGCAGGTATCACACAGAACCCTACCAAATTTAACCCGATCACCAATCCTGACAGCAACCAGAAGAGACGTAAAGAAGTTCTCCAGCATATGCTGGATCAGAACTATATTACTCAGGAACAGTACGATGATGCTCTGGCGGATGATGTTTACTCCCGTATTCAGGCAGCGCAGGAAAAGAATTCCAGCACTGAGAATACAGTTTACACCTACTTCGAAGATGAGCTGACAGACCAGATCATTAATGACCTGATGAATATTAAGGGTTATACCAAGACTCAGGCAACCAACCTTCTGTACAGCGGTGGACTTAAAGTATATACAACACAGGATTCCACAATCCAGAATATCCTGGATGAGGAATATTCTAATCCTTCTAATTTCCCGGACGAGGTTCAGTACGAACTTGACTACGCACTGACCGTTACAGACCCGGACGGAAATCAGGTAAACTACAGTAAAGAAATGCTGCAGCTATATTTCCAGAATGAAGATCCAAGTTTCGATCTTCTCTTCGATTCTCCGGAAGAAGGACAGACTTATGTAGACAGATACAAAGCAAGCATTCTTGCAGACGGAAGCAAAGTTGTTGCAGAACGTGTGAATTTCGCTCCGCAGCCACAGTCTTCCATGAGTGTCATTGATCAGCATACCGGCTATGTCAAAGCTCTCATCGGCGGACGCGGTGAGAAAACCGCCAGCCTGACTTTGAACCGTGCAACAGATACTACCCGTCAGCCTGGTTCTACATTTAAAATTGTTTCCACTTACGCACCTGCTTTAAACGAAAAAGGCATGTCTCTGGCAACAACTTTTGAAGATGAACCTTATGAATATCCGGATGGTTCTCCTGTAAACAATGCGACCCGTTCTTACAATGGAACCACAACAATCCGTACAGCAATCCAGAATTCCATCAACGTTGTAGCAGTTAAATGTCTGGAAGAGGTAACTCCTGAACTTGGATTAAAATATCTCGATAATTTCGGATTTACAACTCTTGCTCACGGAACCGAGGCAGATACAGATGCCAACGGTAATGTATGGAGTGATGCAAACCTTGCAACTGCACTTGGCGGTATCACCAAGGGCGTCACAAACGTAGAACTGTGCGCATCCTATGCAGCAATCGCAAATGGTGGAAATTATATCAAACCGATTTATTACACCAAAATCCTTGACCATAACGGAAATGTCCTGATTGAGAATACTTCCGCAGAACGATCCGTAATCAAGGAAAGCACTGCT
The DNA here is from genome assembly GCF_052063845.1 of Blautia sp. HCP3S3_D9. Lineage (NCBI taxonomy): Bacteria > Bacillati > Bacillota > Clostridia > Lachnospirales > Lachnospiraceae > Blautia > Blautia sp. HCP3S3_D9. The sequence continues at coordinate 40,266 of NZ_JBQHWS010000015.1, read as the reverse complement.
TATCTTCTTACCAGCGCAATGGAAGATGTTGTTAAGAAAGGTACCGGTACTGCCTGCCAGCTTGATAATATGGCAGTTGCAGGTAAAACAGGTACAACCGAAGCATATAACGACTTATGGTTTGTAGGTTACACTCCATATTACACATGTGCTGTATGGTCTGGTTACGACAACAATGAGAAATTACCGGATTACGCACGTAACTTCCACAAAGCTTTATGGAAAAAGGTTATGACACGAATTCACGAGGGACTTCCTTCAAAAGAATTCGAGAAACCTGCAAGTGTAGAAAAATTAAGTGTATGCTCCGAAACCGGACTTCTTCCAAGAGCCGGCTGCCCTGTGATCACAGAGTACTTTGATGTAGGTACTATGCCAACTGAATATTGCGATCAGCATTTCTATGACAGTGATTATGATGAGTACGATAATAGCTATGATAATACCGCTGATTCTTCAGATCAGCAGGACGGAAATACTGATACTGACACTGATAACAATGGAACCGACAATAATGGTGATAACACTGATAACACCGATAATGGCGATAATGGTGATAATGGTGATAACGGTGATTATGATAATAATGGCGGCGACAATGGTGATGGCGATAATGGTGGTGGCGATAATGGTGGTGGCGATAATGGTGGTGGCGGTACTGACGATGCCTACCAAATCGATTATTAATTTTATATCCTGCAGCAGTTCACTCCTGCTGCAGGATATTTTTATGTCGTAGAAGATTGTTGCTCCGCAATGTTTCAATAATAAAAAGATTTCGCAAAATTGCATTCCAATGGCGGGGAATTATATCGTTGAACCATCCGTTGCAGACAAAAAATCCTGTTAGCAGAATTCTTTCTTGTAATATAAAAAATCCACAATCTCTGCATCTGCTGAGACTGTGGATTTTTTATTATATCATTTCTGAATCTATATACTTTTTATGCTTCTTTAATAACCATACGTGCGGATCCATAGATACCGGCATCATTTCCAAGGTTTGCAAGAATGATCGGTGTTTCCTTGCATGCTGAGAATGCATATTTCTTATAATATTTCTGGATACAGTCGATCAATGGCTGTCCTGCTTTGGAAACACCGCCGCCGATAACGATTGCTTCAGGGTCTGTAACGCATGCAAACATAGCAAGTGTTCCGCCAAGCATTTCGCCAACCTGAGCCATAACATCGCATGCGACTTTATCACCATCCTTAAATGCGTCCAAAACATTCTTTGCTGAAAGTTTTGCACATTTGCGAAGTACAGAATCTTCTTCTGTAGCTGTCAGAGTTCTCTGAGCTACACGTACGATACCAGTTGCAGATGCATACTGCTCCAGGCATCCGCAGTTGCCGCAGTTGCATGCTTCTTTTTCTTCATGATTTACTGCTGCATGACCGATTTCTCCGCCTGCACCATGAGCGCCGCCCACGATCTTTCCATCAACGATAATTCCGCCGCCTACGCCTGTTCCAAGAGTTACAAGGATTACATTCTTAGAACCCGCTGCTGCACCTTTCCAAGCTTCTCCAAGCGCTGCTACATTGGCATCGTTTCCTGCTTTGGATTCAAGGCCTGTCAGTTCTGTCAGTTCTTTTGTAACTGCTTTAAATCCCCAGTAAAGGTTTACTGCGCATGGCACTTCACCTCTTTCATTAACCGGTCCAGGAACACCGATTCCTACACCGTCAATGTCTTCTTTATCCAGTTTACGCTCTGCAATCTTGTCCAGAATTGTTTTCGCAATATCCGGAATAATTGCCTCACCTTTATTCTCTTTGCGGGTTGGAATCTCCCATTTCTCAACTAAAACTCCATCTGTCTGAAAGAGTCCACATTTTACAGATGTACCGCCAACATCAATTCCAAAACAATACTTTCCCATGATAACCTCCAAATTACTATACTATATTACAGCTGCCGTCTTCGCTGTATACGGCAGCTGCTTATCTACTGTTAAGATCAGTTACCGTTTCATCTGTGAAAAGTAACTATTTTTACTCCTTACAGTAAATTTCATTTTATCTCTCCTCACGTTTCTTAGCAAGGTTTGCCTGAACACGCTTGTACAGCTCTTCTGCTGCATTGTATCCCATCTTCTTCTGTCTGTGGTTGACTGCCGCAGACTCAACGATGATGGCAAGGTTACGACCAGGACGGATTGGCAGAGAATGGCATACAATCTTGTTTCCAAGATATTCTGTGTACTCCTCATGCAGTCCCAGACGGTCGTATTCTTTTTCTTTGTCCCACTCTTCCAGTTTGATAACAAGGTCTACAGACTGGGTATCCTTAACACTCTCAACACCGAACAGAGTCTTGACATCGATGATGCCGATGCCACGAAGTTCAATGAAGTGACGTGTGATATCAGGAGCAGAACCTACCAGTGTTACATCACTGACTTTACGAAGTTCTACAACATCATCACTGACAAGACGGTGTCCACGTTTGATCAGTTCCAGAGCAGCCTCACTCTTACCGATCCCACTCTCACCTGTGATCAGGACACCTTCACCATATACATCCACAAGTACGCCATGGATGGAAATACACGGTGCAAGCTGTACACCAAGCCAGCGGATGATCTCTGCCATGAAGCTGGATGTGGTGCGCTCTGTCACAAATGTCGGAACATTATATTTAACAGCAAGATCGATCATATCCTGTGACGGTCTTGTCATTGTACTGAAGATTACGCAAGGGATCTTGCTGGAAATAAATCTCTCATATTTGAATTTCCGTTCTTCATCGCTGAGCTGCATCAGATACGTATATTCTACATATCCGATGATCTGTACACGTTCATTTGCAAAATGCTCCAGATATCCGGTCAGCTGCAGCGCCGGTCTGTTGATCTCGGCTGTCTTGATCACAATCTCGGACAGGTCAATTTCAGGAGTCAGATTGTGAAGTCCCAATTCCTGAACTAATTTTGTCAACTGTACACCCTTCATTTGTTTCTCCTTTTCAGTTCAAAATTTTACGTTATATTTATTATATCACATCATTGTGCGCAACTTCAATTGCAAATAGCAGATAGTAGTTGGGTAACATGTAGAAGATTAGGAGAATGTTTCTACATATTTTATAAATTACTGATTGTTTTTCCACATCAGATAAAAAATTTCCACCAAAACCAGACTAATCTTTCGTTATTTATTTTCTGCAGGTACATGGAAAAACTCATAAACTTTTTGCGCACTTCCTGCATTCATGCTTTCTGTCTGCGCCAGTTCTTCCAGGGACGCGTCTCTGATATTCTCAATGGATTTAAACTTTCTCATCAGTGCTTTTCTTCTCGTATCTCCGATTCCCGGGATGTCGTCCAGCAGAGAATGTACCTGATCTTTGCTTCGCAGAGAACGGTGGAATTCAATTGCAAAGCGGTGTGCCTCATCCTGGATTCTGGTGATCAGCCGAAAGCCTTCGCTATTGGTATCAATAGGGATCTCCAGATTATTATAATACAGTCCGCGTGTTCTGTGGTGGTCATCTTTGACCATACCGCAGACTGGAATATCAAGCCCCAGATCTCCCAGTACTTTCAGAGCGATATTCACCTGGCCCCGGCCACCATCCATCAGGATCAGGTCCGGCATGATGGAGAAGCTGTCGAACTCGTCTTTTCCCTCATGGGTGAAACGTCTGGTAAGTACCTCCTCCATACTTGCGTAATCATTTGATCCCTGCACCCATTTAATCTTGAATTTACGGTAATCGCTGCGTTTTGGCTTACCTTTTTCATAGACAACCATAGAACCGACAGATTCGAAACCGCTGATATTGGAAATATCGTAAGCCTCCATTCGTCGGATGTCTGACAGACCAAGCCAGTCTTCCACTTCATGGACCGCACCGATAGTTCTGCCCTCTTCACGTTTAATCCGCTCTCTGTCCTTATCCAGAACCATCTTTGCGTTCTCTTCTGCCAGTTCTACCAGTTTCTCTTTCGTACCTTTCTTCGGTACGCGAATATAAACACGCTGTTTTCTTCTTGCAGTAAGCCATTCCTCGATGATCTGTGCATCCTCAATTTCTTTCTGCAGCATAATTTCGCGAGGAATAAACGGCGTCCCCGCATAGAACTGTTTCATAAAGCTGGACAGCACCTGTGCTTTCGTATCACCACGTGCCACACGCAGATAGAAATGCTCTCGCCCGATCAGCTTGCCATCACGGACAAAGAATACCTGAACAACTGCATCCTGTTCCCTCAGGTCAAGACTCTCATCCATTGCCACTGCAATGATATCCTTATCCTCTTCGCCATAGCTTGTGATCTTCTGACGCTCTCCAATCTTCTGAATACTACGTATCAGGTCTCGATATTCCATTGCATCCTCAAACCGCATTTCCTCTGATGCTGCCATCATTTTGTCTGTCAGCATATCTATTGTATCCTGAAAATCCCCATTGAGAAATTTCAGCAACTCTGTGATATTTTTCTTATATTCTTCTGAGCTTACATATCCCTGACAGGGAGCCGTGCACTGCTTCATATGATAATACAGACACGGACGATCTTTTCCACAATCTCTCGGCAGCACACGATTGCAGGAACGAACTTTATAGAGCTTACGAACCAGCTCGATCACATCTTTTACTGCCCCTGCACTTGTATATGGTCCGAAATACTTTGCCTTATCCTTCTTCATTCTTCTGGCAAAAAGAACTCTGGGATATTCTTCATTGACTGTTACTTTAATAAACGGATAACTCTTGTCATCCTTGAGCATGGTATTATACTTTGGTCTATACTCTTTGATCAGATTACACTCCAACACAAGAGCTTCCAGTTCTGAGTCCGTAATAATGTACTCAAATCTGGTGATGTGAGTGACCATCTGCTCAATCTTTGCCCCTTTATTTCTGCTGCTCTGGAAGTACTGGCGAACTCTGTTTTTCAGGCTGATGGCCTTTCCCACATAGATGATCTCATCTTTCTCCCCATGCATAATATAAACTCCCGGTTTCCCCGGAAGCTTCTTCAGTTCCTCTTCTATCTGAAACATAAAATTTCCTCCATTTTATGATCCTAATATACTAACAAGAGCCGGGATATTTCCCGGCTCTGTTATTGTATCACTGAATCTCTGTCTTATCCAGCGTTACTGTATTCTCTTTTGAATCTAAATCTGTTTCTTTGACCTGATCTACAGTTGGTTCCACTGTTGATTTCTCTGCAAATCCTTCCGGTTTGTCTTCTGTTTTCTCCGGGATCACCAGATCATCCAGATTCTCAGGAATCTCGATCCCGCGTTCTACTGCGCGGAAGATCTTCATGAATTCCTTACCTGTGATGGTTTCTCTGCGGATCAGATAGTCAGCGATCTTATCCAGTGCTTCTCTGTGGCCGCCGATGAGTCTCTTGGCTTCTTCATAGGAATTGTGGAGAAGTACCATAACTTCATGGTCAACCTCTGTAGCAGTATCATCGCCGCAGTTTAATACTGTTCTGCCGCTGAGATACTGATTCTCCTGCGTTGCCAGTCCCATCAGACCGAACTTCTCGGACATGCCGTACTGTGTGATCATTGCACGTGCCACCTTGGTAGCCTGTTCAATATCATTTGCAGCACCAGTAGTTACTGTGTCAAATACCAGCTCCTCTGCGGCACGTCCACCAAGATATCCCACAAGCATTGCTTCCAGTTCTTTCTTGGTATTGAGATATTTCTCCTCTTCCGGCACCTGCATTACATAGCCAAGTGCGCCCATTGTTCTCGGTACAATGGTGATCTTCTGTACAGGCTCTGCATCTTTCTGCAGGGCGCTTACCAGTGCATGTCCAACCTCATGGTAAGATACGATCCTGCGCTCCTGCGCACTGAGGATCCTGTCTTTCTTTTCTTTACCTACCAGAACAACCTCTACTGCTTCCAGCAGGTCTTTCTGGGATACTGCACTGCGTCCCCTCTTAACTGCGAGAATTGCAGCTTCATTGATCATATTTGCCAGATCAGATCCCACTGCTCCGGAAGTTGCAAGTGCAATATTCTCAAAGTCAACCGTTTCATCCAGATGTACATTTCTGGCATGTACTTTCAGGATCTCGATCCTTCCTTTCAGGTCCGGACGGTCAACGATCACTCGTCTGTCAAAACGTCCCGGACGGAGAAGTGCTGGGTCAAGAACTTCCGGACGGTTGGTAGCTGCCAGGATCAGAAGCCCCTTGGAAGTATCAAAACCATCCATTTCGGCAAGCAGCTGGTTCAATGTCTGCTCACGCTCGTCATTACCGCCGCCATAATGGGAATCACGGCTCTTACCAATCGCATCGATCTCATCGATAAAGATGATACACGGCGCATTCTTCTTCGCTTCCTCAAACAGGTCGCGGACACGGGATGCACCCACACCGACAAACATCTCCACAAACTCAGAACCTGACAGGGAGAAGAACGGCACATGTGCCTCTCCTGCTACTGCTTTTGCCAAAAGTGTTTTACCGGTTCCCGGAGGGCCTACAAGCAGGGCACCTTTCGGGAGCTTGGCTCCGATCGTCGTGTATTTTCCCGGATTGTGCAGGAAATCAACAACTTCCTGAAGTGATTCTTTCGCTTCATCCTGTCCTGCCACATCCTTGAACGTAATTCCTGTGTCTTTCTGAATATAGGCTTTCGCACGGCTCTTGCCAACGCCCATCATTCCGCCGCCTTTATTCATGCGGCGCATAAATACCATCAGAAGTACAAAGAGCAGAATCGTTGGCAGAAGCACACTGACCAGCATGGAAATAATTTCCCCTGCTGCATCCGGTTTCTTATACTCAAACTTGATTCCTGTTCCCTCAAGTCTCTCAGTCAGTTTATCCACTGACTCCATCTGATTGGCATAATAAACATCTTCTGAAAATCCTGATGACTGATGTTTCGGCGTGATGGTCAGTGTCTCTGACTGAAGAGTTACCTCTTTCACATCTCCATCCTCTACCATCTCAATAAACTCATCGTAAGTAATCTCACTGGAATTGTCTTTAAGCATATTGGTGAACATGGCGAAACATACTAAAGTAATCAGGAGGCATACCAGAAAAGCCAGAATCGACTGATGATTTTTATTCGGATCCTGTTTGCCAGGACCTTTATTATTATCAGGACGATTGCCATTCGGATTATTGTCCATATGATTATTCCTCCTAAACGTTATCGTTCTTATTATAAAGAGAATTTGGGTATAAATCAACCGGGAGATTGTGAAAATTGCGTTACTACTTACATTTTCCGCTTCCTGAGTCACTGTTTTCTGTGTAAAAGTTTCTAAAATTTTTTGATAAGCAGACTCCCCGGACAAGTATCTCAATTTCGCAAAATGCATTCCGGTTGTGCATATCTTTCTATAAATCTGAGAAAATTCCTCTGAACTTTTACAAATTCACCTGTTACAAATGGCTTCATTTGTAGTATACTATTGACAAAGTGATTACTGCTCACTTCGTTCCCAGTAATGCGCTCCGCGATGCACAGAATTTATGCTGACCGCATAAATTCGCGCTGTATGTCTCGGGATTTTGGCATATTCATGTCAAAACGTCTCGCGGGATATTCCAAATGGGCAGTACTAAAAATATGACTTATGTGATTAATGTGATGGGAAAGGAAATTAACAAATGAAGATAGGATTTGACAACGACAAGTATCTGAAAATGCAGTCCGAACATATTCGGGAACGTATCAGCAAGTTTGGAAACAAACTTTATCTGGAATTTGGCGGCAAGCTTTTTGATGACTACCATGCTTCCAGAGTTCTTCCGGGATTTGAGCCGGACAGTAAACTGCGCATGCTGATGCAGCTTTCTGATCAGGCAGAGATCGTCATCGTAATCAGTGCTGCTGATATTGACAAGAACAAAGTCAGAGGTGACCTTGGTATTACTTATGATGAAGACGTACTCCGCCTTATGGAAGTGTTTACAGAGCGCGGTCTTTATGTAGGAAGCGTCTGCATTACTCAGTATGCAGGCCAGGAAAGCGCAGATGCGTTCAAGAAACGTCTGGAGAAGCTTGGAATTAAGGTTTACGTGCTTTATCTAATCCCTGGTTATCCGAACAACACTTCTCTGATCGTAAGCGATGAGGGATACGGCAAGAATGATTATATCGAAACAACAAGACCGCTGGTTGTCATCACTGCTCCCGGACCGGGAAGCGGAAAAATGGCTACCTGCCTTTCCCAGCTTTATCATGAATACAAACGTGGTGTCAAAGCCGGATATGCGAAATTTGAAACTTTCCCGATCTGGAATATCCCGCTGAAGCATCCGGTAAACCTGGCATATGAAGCAGCTACTGCTGACTTAAATGATGTCAATATGATCGACCCGTTCCATCTGGAAGCATACGGTGAGACTACTATTAACTACAACCGTGACGTTGAAGTTTTCCCTGTTCTTCAGGCTATGTTTGAGAAGATCATGGGCGAGTGCCCTTACAAATCTCCGACAGATATGGGCGTAAATATGGCCGGTAACTGTATCGTTGATGATGAAGCCTGCAAGGAAGCTGCACGTCAGGAAATCATCCGCAGATATTATAAGAGCATGGAAGCTCTGGTTCGCGGAACCGGACGTGAAGAAGAAGTTTATAAGATCGAACTTCTGCTGAAACAGGCTCATGTTGCATTGGAAGACCGCAAGGTTGTCCCGGCTGCACTGCAGCGCGAGGAAGAAACCGGTGCACCTGCTGCTGCCATGGAGCTTGATGATGGACGTATCATTACAGGAAAGACTTCCGATCTGCTTGGTGCTTCCTCTGCTCTGATTCTGAATGCACTGAAAGAGCTGGCAGGAATTGACCATAGCAAACACGTAATCTCTCCGGAAGCTTTAAGACCGATCCAGACTCTGAAGACAGAATATCTTGGAAGCAAGAACCCGAGACTGCATTCTGATGAGACTCTGATCGCGCTTTCTATCAGTGCTGCTGATAATGAAGATGCGAAGCTTGCACTGCAGCAGATCCCGAAATTAAAGGGCTGCCAGGTTCATACTTCTGTGCTGCTGTCTCAGGTGGATATTCTGGAGTTCCGTAAGCTGGGCGTAGAGCTTACTTGCGAGCCGAAATCTGAGCATGCTAAGAAGCTGCAGAAATAATTTCACAATAGCATAAAAAATCTCCTCTCTGAACATATGATTATTTCATATGAACAGGAGGAGATTTTTATTATACTATTTTCTGTCTATTCTTCCACTGTTTACATATCTAATCGTAAGGAAAATATCCAACGCAAAAATGATAATTGCGAGGATTAATAAAATCGGGTGCTGATCACCAGCATACAATATTAATCCGCCATTTAAAAGTCATATCGTCATGCTGATTCCAAGGGTATTGTATGCTTTTCTTGCATCAAGTTTTCCATTGGAAGTAATTTTTTCTTCAATAATACCGCCTGGTTTTACGATACTGATAATAATCAAAGAAACAACAAGTATTGTACCAACAAATGCATTTGTATTCCACTGCATACTCATTCCTCCTCTTCATCAGATATAGGACACCTCACCTATGTCTCACGTCTTAGATTTTGTCAGAAATTTCTTCATTTACCCTCTATTTATCTTTAAATTATCATTGTCAGGCACATCTGTCAATATCTTTATTTGATTGAATCAAGAAAATACTGAAGTGGATGATTTTATCCTCTTAACTATTTACAATCTCTAATGCTCTGTCCGGATAATTGGTGATGACGGCTTCTGCGCCTGCATCTTTTACAAGCTGGATGTGTTCTGGTTTGTTGGCGGTCCATACGTGCATTTTCAGTCCGGCGCGTTTAACTTCTTCCATGAACTGTGGGTATTTCAGGTGGTAAACTGCCGGGTGTACGGCGTTGATTCCGAGATTTTTAGCGTACATGGCTGGGTTTACCCATCCGTCGCTGAAAAGGATTCCGGTCTGTACATGGTCGTCGAGCTGTTTTAACTGTAACAGGCTGTAATGGTTAAAAGAGGAATAGATCAGCTGGTCTTCCATGTTCATTTCTTTTACCAGTTTCAGGATTTTCTCTTCCATTCCTGGATAGAAGCAGATGCTGTTCTTTAGTTCGATGTTTACCATCATATCTGTGGTGCGCATGAGATCCAGTACTTCTGCCAGAGTTGGGACGCGGTAGATTCCGGTTGGTTCTGCAGGGGTACTGACTTTTAATTCTTTTAACTGCGCCAGGGTCATGTCTTTGATCAGTCCAGTTCCATCTGTGACGCGGTCTACGGTTTCGTCGTGCATAACGATGAGTTCACCGTCTGCGGATGTATGTACATCCAGTTCGATTCCGTCTGCGCCTTGTTTGATGGCGAGTTCAAATGCTTCCAGAGTGTTCTCCGGTTTGTATCCGCTGGCACCTCTGTGTGCCCATACTTTTGTTGTTCTCTTTGCTGTTTCTGTCATTTTTTATCTGCCTCTCTTTTTTAATCTTCATAAACAGGAAACCGCATACGCAGTTCCCTGTCATCATTTAAATATAAATATTTTTCCTGTGAATGATTATAACACCTCTCGGTATACTGTTATCAATATTTTTTATTCATTCAGTAAGTTATAATCTTCGATAGATTTGTTCATATCAGAAGCCATTTTGCTGACTGCATCTTCTGCGGACTGTTTTCCATTGAGCATGTTCTCGATTTCTGTTTCTACGATGGAACGTGCTTCCGGGAATACGCTGAGGAGTGCGCCTGCATATTCCGGTGCGGAATCATGGAGCTGGTCGATGGCTGTCTGGAACTGTGGGTATTCTGCGATGTTGTCTTTGAATACCTGTTCGTCATGTGCTGCTGTTGTTACAGGGAAGTATCCTGTCTGTGCATTCCAGTATGCCTGGGATTCTGCAGATACCAGATATTTTACGAATTCCCATGTTGCAGCTTTCTTTGCGTCATCCTGGTTGTCGAGCATCCAGAGGGAAGCACCACCGATGGATACACCACCTTTGTCATCATCTGTGATGGATGGGAAGTATGCAGTACCTACTTCAAAGGAACCGTTTACATCCTGCAGGATCTGTTTCAGGGATGCTGTGGAGCCTAATGTGATAGCAGCTTTTCCTGATGAGAAATCAGCAAGTCCGGAATCTCCGCCTCTTCCTACATTTGGTGCATAACCTGCGTCATAGAGTTTCTTCCACTCATTGAGGATATTCAGAGCGCCGCCGTTTTCGTCAAATACAACTTTCTCAGCTGCTGCCTCACGTCCGTTTCCGTTGTCTACATACTCAAGGCCCTGTTTGCACATGAATTCTTCGAAGAACCATCCGTAGATTCCCATGGATAATGCTTCTCCTGCGCCGCCTTTGTTTACAAGGTCATCTGCGATATTTGCAATTCCCTCCAGACTTGTAGGAACCTCAGTGATACCTGCTTTGTCAAACATATCCTTATTGTAGTAGAGGATCGGTGTGGAAGAGTTGAATGGCATGGAATATAATTCATCATTTACTGTGTAGTAAGCAGTGATGTTTTCTTCCAGATCAGATACATCGTATCCCTCACTGTCGATCATGTCCTGCATTGGGATGACCCATCCGGAATCGATCATGAAACGAGTTCCGATATCATAAACCTGTACCAGATCTGCTCCCATGTTTCCAAGCTGGGCGCTTTTCAGTTTATTGATGGCATCGTCGTAAGATCCCTGATACTGGGAGTCTACAGTGATTCCGTATTCGTTTTCTTCGTTGAATTTATTTACCAGATAGTCCAGTGCTTCGCCGTTGACACCGCCCATTGCGTGCCAGAATGTGATGGTTGTGCCTTCCGGGATATCTGCTTTGTTTTCTGCTGCCATGCAGGTTGTTGGAAGAACTGCACTGAATACTGTTGCTGCTGTTAATAAGATTGCGAGTTTGCGTTTCATACTTTACCTCTCTTTTTTCTTATGCTTTTCATTTTTATTTTCACTTTTTGTGCTGACAGATATTTGCAGTTTGTTATGTTAGCTGCTCATAGTCAGACAGCGGCTGCCGTTTTTTGTCTGCCGGCAGTTGTATTGCTTTTTGTCAGTCTGCATTACTGCTTCTTGTTTATCTATTTCTCAACCTTTTACGGCGCCTGAGAACATGCCTCGGATCAACTGTTTCTGACCAGCAATGAAGATGGAAATGGATGGCAGGATGATCAGTACAACCCCTGCAATCATCAGGGTGATGGACTGTGAATCTACGCTGTCCAGCATTCCGATACCGATCTGTACGGTACGCATCTTGTCTGAACCGGTTACAAGCAGTGGCCACATGTACATGTTCCATGCGTTGATAAAGGTATAAACTGCCATAGCTCCCATTGCTGATTTTGTCAGTGGCATCAGAATCTGCCAGATAAATCGCAGATTGGAGCATCCGTCGATCTTCGCTGATTCATACAGAGAGATCGGGAAGGTAAGGTAAAACTGTCTGAACAGGAAGATTCCCATTGCAGAGGTTAAATACGGAACGATCAGTACCTGATAGGAGTCTAACCAGTTCCAGCTGCTTACTGTCAGGTAATTGGAAATGATCGTTGCTTCTCCAGGAATCATCATGGTTGCCATTACCAGCATAAACAACACGTTTTTTCCTTTAAAGTCCAGAAAAGAGAATGAAAATGCCGCCAGGGAACAGGAAATGATCTGTCCGAAAGTGATGAGTCCCGCTACCAGGAATGAGTTAATCACGAAACGTACAAGCGGAACTTTCTGTAATGCCTGTCGGAAATTCTCCAAAGTCGGATGTTTCGGCAGAATATTCAGATCCAGAGTAAAAAGTTCGCTGGATGGCATGAATGCAATGCTTATTGCATATAAAAGCGGCAGAAGAACGATTAACGCCACAACAATATTTAATGCAATGTGTCCGGTAATTCTGGCTGCTCTTTTATATTTCTGCTGCGCCAGCATTTTTGCCTTTGCTTCCTGAAACTTCTGGCGTTCCAGAGCCATCTGTTTTTCTTTTTCAGCAGTGATGCTGCCTATCTGTGACATTAATATTTCACTCCTTTTTTCTCGATTTTAAACATTACCAGTGTAAGTACCAGCACGATCAGGAAAAGTACAACTGACTGGGCTGCTGCACTTCCAAAACGGTAGTTAAAGAATGCATCTCTGTAAATAGAGTACACGATCAGGTTTGTAGATTCTCCCGGACCGCCCTGTGTCAGGATCTTGACCTGTCCGAATGACTGAAATGCCTGGATGATGTTTACTACTAATGTATAGAACATCATTGGTGCCAGTCCCGGAAGTGTCAGGCGGTAGAATTTCTGAAATGAACTTGCTCCGTCTACAGAAGCCCGTTCATAAATAGTTTCATCAATGTTACTTAATCCTGCTGAAAAATACAGGAAGTTGATCCCGCTATTGAGCCATGCAGTAAGAACTGCTACGCAGATCAGTGCATATTTCGGATCACTGACCCAGTTGATATCCAGATGGAAAATCTTGTTGATGATTCCCACGGACGGATGAAGCATGATCTTGAAGATCATAGCTGCGGAGCTGGATGCGATTGCCATCGGCAGTGCATACGCAGTACTGAAAAAGCGGATTCCAGGGAATGTTTTGTTGCAGAGAACTGCTGTTGTAAGTCCCAGGATCATGCTGACTGCTACTACGATCACAACAAAGATCAGGGTTACTGCCAGACTGTTCCAGAATGAGGATGACTGTAATAATTCTTTGTAATTGCCAAGTCCTACGAATAATTTTGCCTGTCCCATCTTATTTGTTTTAAAGAGACTTAAGTATAAGGTCTTAAAAAACGGATAGAATAAGAAGATTCCGAAGATCAGGAAACTTGGGAGCAGGTATGCGTAGGCACCTGTGTTTTTTAACTTCTTCATGTGTTGAACACCTTTCCTTTTTATTTTTTATGAGTTACAGATAACTCCAGAACCACACTGCTGCATTTTTACATTGTTACTTTGGCTATATCAGAGAAAAACTCTTCTTTAATTGTGATAATTAACAAACATTACCGCAAAACTTTCTCAAAGTTATAAAAACATTTTTGGCTGTAAAATGTAATTGTCTATGCCTTTATGAAAAAACGCCTTTTCTCAGAGTAATATTTTCCTGCGTTTCCAGGTCAAACGCAGAAATATATGCCATATCGATCCAGAGCGTTACTTTATCGCCTTTATCAATCAGACTGTCACCGGAAACTTTTGCGCAGCAGTCCTGACCGTTGTGGTTGAAATGGAGGATGACCTCCGCTCCCAGAAGTTCTCTGGCTGTGACTGTAACTTCCATTTTCCACTCGCCTCTGGTATCTGCTCCTGCTGGTCCTTCCAGAAAATGCTCCGGGCGGATTCCGAGTTCGATATTTCTGCCAACATAGCCCTGACGCTTCAGGATTTTCCATAAGAAATCCGGGATCGGGATATCTCCGTCATTCTCAGTGCAGAATGTAGGGATTCCTACTTTTTCTATTACCAGTCCTTTGATAAAGTTCATGGATGGAGAACCAATGAATCCTGCAACGAAACGGTTTACCGGGTAATCGTACAGGTTCTGCGGCGTGTCTGCCTGCTGTACCACACCCTGATTCATTACTACAATCCTGTCTCCCAGAGTCATTGCTTCTGTCTGATCATGGGTAACGTAGATAATCGTATTTCCAAGAGCTTTGTGAATGTTTGCAAGTTCTACCCGCATCTGGGTACGAAGCTTGGCATCCAGATTGGATAACGGTTCATCCATGAGAAGTACTTTTGGCTCACGGATGATGGCATTTCCGATGGCTACTCGCTGACGCTGGCCGCCGGAAAGGTTCTTTGGCCTTTGTCTGAGCAGATTTTCCAGTCCCAGAAGTTCTGCTACATGGTGAACTCTTTTATCAATTTCTTTTTTCGGTACTTTTCTTACCTGTAAAGAAAAAGCGATGTTATCGTAAATGTTCATCTGTGGATAGAGGGCGTAGCTCTGGAAAACCATTGCCAGGTCACGCTCTTTTGGTTCCAGATAATTGACCAGTTTGTCTCCTATCCATAATTCACCATCACTGATATCTTCCAGTCCGGCGATCATTCGGAGTGTGGTTGATTTTCCACATCCGGACGGACCAACGAATACTATCAGCTCACCTTTTTCTATTTCCAGATTAAAATTCTTTACTGCCTGAAAGCCGTTTTCGTAGCTTTTACAGATGTCTCTTAATATGATTTCCGACATTTCATTTCCTCTCCTGCTTTTACAACTTTTACAATCAATATTTTTCATCAGATATCTTGTGACGGGCTGATTTAACAGCATAATGCCTTTGCAGATATCTTTATGAAAAATATCCGGCAAGTTTTCCCAGTGACTGGCACTGGAAGCCATTTTTCCATTCTTCTGCACTGGCTTCGCCTGTCAATACCAGGCAACTGTCAACTCCTGCGCGTTTGCCACATTCCATGTCTGTGTAGATTCTGTCACCGATGAGCAGGGTCTGCTTCGGAGTGCATCCTGTTTCTTCCAGACAGGCGTACACCATTCCGGGTGCCGGTTTGCCGATGTATTCCGGTTCTCTGCCAACGGATGCCGTGATCATCCGGCAGATAGATCCGCAGTCCGGCACCATTCCAAAATCAATCGGACACCGCAGATCCGGATTTGTTGCAAACCAGGGAACATTTGTCTCCGTGAGCTGTTTACAGACCTGAATCAGTTTCTCGTAAGTAAGTTCTGTATCATAAGCACAGAGTACGCAGTCTACATCATCCCCTGCCTGATCTGTAATGTTCAGGCCTGCTTTTCGCAGTTCACTGCAGTAGGTTTCGGTAGCTGCTACCAGGATTTTTTCATTTCCGTAATATTTCTTCATGAAATCTCTGGCGTAAGTTCCGGCAGTGATAAATTCGTCTTCTGTCGTTTCAATTCCCCAGTCATGAAACTGTTCTACATAATCACTGGCGGCTTTAGATGAATTATTTGTCAGGAAGCGGAAAATTCCGCCGTTTTCTTTTACTGTTTGAAGAAAGTCTGCCGCACCTGGAAGCAGCTCGCTTCCCAAAGCAACAGTTCCGTCAATGTCCAGAAGAAACAGCTTTTTTTCTTTTATCATTGATGCAAGATTGTGATGCATGTTAAATTGGTCTCCTCTTTTTCTCTTTTAATTCTCTGTACTGACAGTCAGCTTTGTGTATTTATTTCTGTCTGTGCTGCTGGCTGTTTTTGACCACTGGCATTATTATAAAAACTTTTTGGTGTCGCCAACAATCTTGTTTACGTCAAATAATTGTTAAATGCATATAAAAAAATCACGGTTGTTCGCCGTGATTTTTTTACATTTTTGTTTTATTGTTATTGTCTTAGCTGCCTTTTATGCCTTAGTCCCTCCCCACTGCTTATTGCATTCCACAATTGAAGCAGGAGGTTTACTTGATCCGGTTAAGGCATTTTAGATGAAACATTTTTCTACTTTACTTAGATTTTATATATTTATCCGAAACTCACCTACTATTCTTATAGGCTTCTAATATATATTTTCTTGTTTTACAGTGATTCCGGTCTTTCTACTTCATAGTTGGACCAGTCATCGATTGCTGTGGCACTTGAGGTATCTGCCTTGTCCTGATAGGAGCCTACTGTGATCGTATAATCACTGTCGCCCTCTACATAAGTAGTTCCGTCTGTACCTACGATGGAAACTGTTTTGCCATCTGCATCTGTGATGGTTCCTTCGTTTGACAGGGATGTGATGGTGCTATCGCCTGTTACTGTCCAAGTAGAGTCTTTGTCGATCACTACGTTGCAGTAACCGTCTCCGCCGTTTCCTGCATAAGTTTCGTCATTGACGAATGCACCTTCCAGTGTGCTGCCGTTGGTCATGTAGAAGTCAAGGTCGCTGATGGAATCCCAGATTACATTGCCCTTCATATCCTGGCTGTCTGCGGTAAAGTTGCAGTCGGATCCATTGGCACCACTCTGACCCCATCCACGCTGGTTGTTGTTTCCTGTGCACTGCAGGAAGAATTCACTGTCATCATTGTATGTGATATCTACGTCTTTTAATGCAATGGTGCATTCCGTGTTGGTTGTGTAGAATAAGCCGCCATTCTTAGATGTGATCGTACCGCCATCCATCTGGAATGTGCTGTTGCCTACTTCGGAGTCACCGGGATCCAACAGATGTTGCTGTGATCATAACTCCCATAATCATTGCCAGATGTTTATACTTCATAGTGATACCTCTCTTTATACTTTTCTAATTCTTATTTTTTTAGTTTCTCTGTTTCTTTTGTTTTTGTTGATGGTATTACTATATCTGATAAATGTGTCTGATTTATGGTAAGTTTACGAAGAAAATGTGTCCTCTTATTTTTCTTATAAATGATACATCTCACATTTGCGATGCTTTAATAATGGAAGCTGCTCTCGAATCTGGTCTTCGCGGTCCAGATTTATTTCTTCTATTAAGATGCCTTCTTTCTCATCCAGTTGTTTCATAACCTGTCCCCAGGGATCGGTCACAATGGAATGTCCCCAGGAAATGTAGCCTGCCTGTTTGTCTCGTGCAGGAGCACATCCAAGCATGTAGATCTGATTGTCAAGGGCTCTTGCACGAAAAGTCAGTTCCCAGTGTGCCGGACCTGTGGTCATATTAAATGCTGCCGGGACGAAAATCATCCTTGCACCGTCCAGTACCATTGTGCGGGCAAACTCCGGGAAGCGGATGTCGTAGCAGATCATGACACCCATTTTCCCAAATTCAGTATCAAATACTGTGGCATGATCTCCCGAAGTCAGAGTATCTGATTCTTTAAAGTACTGGCCATTTTTTACATTGATATCAAAGAGATGAGCTTTTCTGTGCTTGCCAATCTGTTTTCCATCTCTGTCAAAAATATAAGAAGTGTTGTAAACCTTTCCCGCATCATCTGCTTCCGGCATGGAGCCTGCGATCAAATAAATGTGATACTTTCTGGCATAATCAGACATTGCCTGCCAGGATGGGCCACCTTCTTTTTCTGCATAAATTGGGAAGTTTTCGGTCTGATACGGACAGCAGAACATCTCCGGAAGGATTACAAAGTCCGGATTTTTTGCCTTTATTTTTTCTATATAAGTGCCGGCAGTACGGATATTTTGTATTTTATCTTTTACTGTAGGCATCTGAATTGCTGCTACTTTCATATGCGTCCTCTCCTTTCTTTTATCTATTATAGCCGAAAAAAATCACATCGCCAATCCTACATTAAAACATCCCCCACGCATGAACATTCCTTCCATGTGTGGGGGATATTGATTTTCCGCAGGTAAGTTGCTAAATGCACCTGCATTCAGTTGATTTAATTAATTATTCTTCATAACCATTCGGGTTATTGGACTGCCATCTCCAGGAGTCGGCGCACATTTCTTTGATGTCGTTTTCTGCTTTCCATCCGAGTTCTCTTTCTGCTTTGGAAGCGTCGGAGTAGCATGTTGCGATGTCACCTGCACGGCGTGGTTTGATCACGTATGGAATCTTAACACCTGTAGCAGCTTCAAAGTTCTTCACGATATCAAGAACGCTGTATCCTTTTCCTGTACCAAGGTTGTAAATGCTTAAACCGGAGTTGTCTTCGATTTTCTTAAGAGCTTTTACATGTCCTTTTGCAAGGTCAACTACGTGGATATAATCTCTTACACCTGTTCCGTCTGGTGTATCGTAGTCGTTTCCGAATACGCCAAGTTCTTTCAGTTTTCCAACTGCAACCTGTGTGATGTATGGCATCAGGTTGTTCGGGATTCCGTTTGGATTCTCTCCGATGGTTCCGCTCTTATGAGCACCAATCGGGTTGAAGTAACGAAGAAGAACTACATTCCATTCCGGGTCTGCTTTCTGAATATCTGTCAGAATCTGTTCCAGCATGGATTTTGTCCATCCGTATGGGTTTGTACACTGTCCTTTCGGGCATTCTTCTGTAATCGGGATGATTGCCGGATCTCCGTATACAGTTGCAGATGATGAGAAAATAATATTCTTTACATTATGTTTTCTCATCACATCTACCAGTGTTAAGGTTCCTGCAATGTTATTTTCGTAATATTCCCAAGGTTTGGCAACGGATTCTCCTACTGCTTTCAGACCTGCGAAATGAATACAGGAATCAATATCTTCTTTATCAAAAACTTCATTTAAAGCATCGCGGTCCAGGATGTCTGCTTTGTAGAATTTCACTGGTTTGCCTGTGATCTTGGAAACTCTTTCCAGAGATTTTTCACTTGCATTGCTTAAGTTATCCAGAACTACAACATCATATCCTGCGTTCTGCAATTCTACAACTGTATGGCTTCCAATATAGCCTGCTCCACCTGTAACTAAAATTGCCATAATAATTCCTCCTAACCTGTCTTCCTGCTACAATACCTGTTTTTTGCAATTTCTGTTTTTTCTCTTTCAACAATACCTATATTAGTTCACAGCATCAGAAATATCCTTGATAATTCTGAGTGTAATCTATAAAATTCTGCGGATATCCTGTTTCACATCTGCAAAATTTACTTCTGTATTTTACAGTACCCTATATTCAGAACTGTAAAATACCGTTGCCTAGAGCGTGTCTGAAAAATCATGTATTGTAGAAAATCCTGCGAAAATATGATTTCTCTCATATCTCCGCAGGATAATTCTATCCGAATCAGTTCATAAACACAAGTCTTTATGGACATGTACGTTTTTTTATACCTGTTTATACTTATTTACAATCTCTTTCATCCGGGAAAGTTTTTCTTCCATATCTTTCACCAGTTTAAACTGTGTTCTGCAGCGATCCAGATTATGTCCCTCTCTGTGAATCTTGAAATAATGATCTCCTTCCAGATAGTCTGTGAGGAAACGCATTCCACATTCAAAGGTCATAAGGATTGCTCCCATGGGAAGCATATCCAGTTCTGTCTCAGTCAGTGCACCGCCACAGCCTTCAATGAAACCTTTGACATAAACTTCATACAAGTGAAGATCGCAGGACACCTTCGTCAGGTCTTTCTCATCCTCTGCTCCGGTACTTGCGCCAAAGCGGATAGAATCACCGAAATCATTTACGGAAAGCCCCGGCATTACAGTATCAAGGTCAATCACACAGATGGCTTTTCCCGTTGCATTATCAATCATAATGTTATTCAGCTTGGTATCATTATGTGTAACACGCAACGGCAGCTTTCCCTGATCCTGCATATCGCACAGGACATGTGCCAGTTCTGTGCGGTCCAGCACAAACTGAATCTCTTTTTCCACATCTGCTGCTCTGTGACATATATCTTTTTCCACAGCAGTTTTAAACTTATCCAGCCTGTCCACCGTATTATGAAAATTTACGATGGTCTCATGAAGCGTTTCTGCCGGATAGTCTGCAAGCAGCCTCTGGAAATGCCCGAAAGCAACTGCACTCTGGTAAAAATCTTCCTCATCTTTTACCATGTCATAGCATGTGGAATTTTCAATGAATAAATATACTCTCCAGTATTCTCCGTCCTCATCTACATAATAAGGAAGTCCATCCTTTGTCATCACAAGATTCAGAGTCTCTCTCTCCACATCTCCACCGTTTTCCTGGATCTTTTTCTTCAGCCAGGCAGTAACACCGCTGACATTCTCCATCAGTTCCACAGGTTTGGTAAAAATACTCCTGTTCATTTTCTGAAGAATATAATGTTTGCCTGTACCGTAAGTCAGTCGGTAAGTATCATTGATATGTCCGCTTCCATAAGGAACACACTCTGTCAGATTATCTTCCAGAACAAATGCACTGGTGATATTCTTTATCTCCCGGTTAATTTCCACTCAATTATTCCTCCCATAATCTCTGTGGATACAGCCCTCCATCTTTTAAATTCTGAATGGCAGCTACTACCACAGGTTTATCTTCTTTGTAGGTTACGCCATACCATTTATCCATAGATTTCAGAACCTTTACAGTTGCTCTCTTCTCACCGAGAAGTTCATCTACTACAAATGGCAGGAAATATTCACATTTCAGAGGGTTTACTTTCAGATTCTCATCCAGGAATTTAGGGAATCTGTCTTTCAGCTCTTTCAGGATACTTGCTGAAAATCCCCACATATTCATGGATACTGTACTGCCTTCCGGAAGCATAGTCCATGTTTTTCCATCGTCTTCTGTATAAGCTGTGCCGCCGTCATGCTTTTCGATATGGGTACGCTCGTTGATCTTAAGAAGATGTCCTTCTTCGTCTGTGACGCACACACCTCTTGCCACATGGCCATTCTCTGTCAAAGTATTTTCCAGTTTATAGCCGACCATCATATATCTGTAAGTATCCGCGGTATCTTCATTCTCTGTCAGGAAATCATATGCCATCTTAAATGCATGGCTTCCATAATAGTCATCTGCATTGATCACAACGAATGGTCCGTCGATTTCATTGATGCAGCTTAATACGGCATGTCCGGTTCCCCAGGGTTTCACACGTCCTTCCGGTACTTCATAACCTTCCGGAATATTGTGAAGATCCTGGAAAACATATGATACTTCCAGCTGATTGCTGAGACGTTCACCGATGGCGCTTCTGAAGTCTGCTTCATTTTCTTTTTTGATAATAAATACTACTTTCTGGAATCCGGCCTGTACTGCATCATAAATGGAGAAATCCATGATGATGTGTCCCTCTTTGTCCACCGGATCGATCTGTTTCAGACCGCCGTAACGGCTTCCCATACCTGCTGCCATAACTACTAATACTGGTTTCTTCATAATTTTTTTCCTCTTTTCTTTAAATGTTTTTCGTTACTCTCAGATTACCTGGTAACTTTTTACATTCATCTTATCATACTATGATTTCGAGGTCAAAACGTGTTACATAATACCTTTCACAATCGCAAACAATTGGTATTGTCCTGCTGTCCTCTAATATTATCCCTTAATGCCACCGGTAACACCACCGATGATCTTCTCAGACAGGAAAATATACAGAATAAATGTCGGCAGGAATACAATGATCACTGCTGCAAACATTCCGGCCCAGTCACCTGTATATTTCATGGAGTTGATCATTCCATAAAGTCCGGGTGCAACAGGTTTCAGCTTATCCGAGCTTGCAAAGATCAGTGACAGGAAATACTCGTTCCAGATATTAATAAAGTTAAAGATTGTTACTGTTACGATTCCTGACTGTGCCATGGGAAACATGATTTTCCAGAAAGTACGCATGGGAGGGCATCCGTCGATTGCTGCCGCTTCCTCATAGGTCCTGGAAATATTACTGAAAAATGTAAGCAGGAAAATGGTCGTATAAGGTACATTAATTCCTACATACAATATGATCAGTACAGTTCTTCCTGCAGCCACATTATTCAGGATTCCCATACCGGAAATAATGCTGAAAAGGGGAAGAACAACCATGATTGCCGGAACACCCATGGCAGATACGAAGCTGGTCTGGATAAATTTGTTTGCAATAAAATCAAATCTGGACAATACATAAGCTGCAGGTGCACACACCAGAATCAGTATTGTGCAGGAAATTACTGAATAGATCAGAGAGTTTCCGAAGAAGCCTGCAACTCCGGCCCCGTTCCATGCTTTTGCATAATTTTCAAAATGTAATCCGGACTCAAACTTCAGGGCTTTTCCCTGGAAGATTTCTGCTGTTGTTGAAAAACTTGCCCCGAATACCCATCCCAGAAGCGCAATGGTAAAGATTACCCAGAGCAGCAGGATGATGTATCCCGGCAGGAGTTTGACTTCTTTTTTCAGATTAAAGGGTCTGCGTGCCTCTTTTTCTTTTGCCATTTCTCATCCCTCCTTAGAATTCCAGATCATCATCTTTGATCACTCTGTTACAGATTGTAAATACAATGACTACGCAGACACTGAGCAGTACACCGATGGCAGCTCCCAGACCTGCATTTCGTTCTGTAACTGTATTGCCGCCGCCAAAAATCTGCATATACATATAAACATAAGGGGTAATTGTCTGTGTGTCTGCAGTTACTGTGGAGAAAAGCTGTGACCATACAAAAAAGCCTACACTGCTTACAGACCACATGGTAATGTTTGTCTTAAATACTCCCTTTAACAATGGAAGTGTCATGTAACGGAACTGTGCCGGTTTGGTCGCTCCGTCAATGGTTGCCGCCTCATAATATTCAGGGCTGATACGCTCAATACCGCTGAGCCAGATCAGCATATGGTATCCAACCATGCCGAAACAATATGCAAACAACAGTGCCCAGAATTTGTGGTCATTATCCAGGAACTGGATCTTTGCCAGATTGTCCAGATGCAGTGCTGTAAAAAGATCTTTCAGCAAGCCATATCTTGGACTGTATACATACTGCAGCCACATAGTAGCAAGCGCTACTGCACTGACAATATTTGGCATATAAATGATCGCGCGGAAAAATTTCTTTCCTCTGATTCCACTGGTAAGAATAACTGCAAATAAAAGAGACAGGCTCATTACCACCAGACCGCCGATCAGCCAGATACGAAACAGGTTAAAAAATGAAGTCTTAAATAAGCTGGTACTCATCAGCTTTGTATAGTTGCCAAATCCTACAAATTTCCATAAATCCATGGAATCTGTAACTCCGTCGATCTTGAAAAAGCTCATGATCACTGTTCTGATGATCGGATACAGAAAGATTCCCAGAAACAGCAGAACTGCCGGAGTCAGAAATACAACGATCATCGTTTTATTCTTCTTCAAATAAATACCTCCTCTGTAAGTAATAACACATCTACGGATTGCTACGCTTTGCTCCCGCAAACCTCCAAAAAGACAGATGGCGGCAGCGTAGATACGATGCCACCATCTCTATAAATTCTTTCTTTATTTCGCTGCGTCCTGCATAGTGGAAACAAATTCATCTGCTGTAATGGAACCTGCCATTAATTTGATGAAGTTTTCTTTAATAACCGGAGTCATATCTACGTTAGATTCTACACCGCATGCCCATGTGAAACGGTTTGTGCTCTGCTCAATAACAGGTTTTGCACACTCAACCATTGCCGGCCATTCTGTGTTTGTTGTATCAGCCGGGATACCTACAGTTTCATCTGCAAGTTTCTGGTCGTATTCACCTTTTGTAAGGAATGTGATCAGATCAAAAGCTTCTTTTGCAAGTTTTGTATCTTTGTTAATACCAAATACCTGTGCACCAAAGTTGTTTGTTTCGATTCCGTTTGCTCCGTCTGTAAGTGCCGGATATGCGAAGCATCCCCAGTAGAAGTCAGGACCTGCCATCTCTTTTACTTCGTTTGGTAACCAGGAGCCATTCAGATACATTGCAGCTGTTCCAAGTGAATGCGATTCTCCATGTATGAAATTCTTTGAGAAAAAATTGCTGAAACTTTCTGATTCTGAGAGAAATCTCATGGGAATGCTGATTGCCGAGGCACGCCGCTGTATCAAAACCCCTCTGGATGATCCTTATACAGAAAAGATGGAAAAGAAAGAAGATTTTTTGTTTGGTTCTCAGCAGCTTATCCGTATTTACCTTGAGCAGATGCTGATCTACATGATCCGGAGAAATTCTTCTCCTCCCATGACTGTACCTGTCAGCCAATTTGTAAATCTGAAAAATAATTCCGCTGTCTATAAACGTGTCATTGCTTATATGGAGGACCATATCCGGGAAAATATTACACTCTGCGATCTGTGTCATGACAATATGATCGGACGCTCCCAGCTTCAGAAAATATTTCAGGAACAACATCAGTGTGGCGCCATGGATTTCTTTTCCCGGTTAAAGATCGCCTATGCCAGACAACTGATCCGCGAGAACCAGATGAACTTTACGCAGATTTCAGAATTTCTGGGATACTCTTCCATCCATTACTTTTCCAGACAGTTTAAAAAAATTTCCGGAATGACACCCACAGAATATATCACATCAATAAAGGCGCTCTCAGAACGAGAGCGCCAGTAATACCAGACCAATATTTTCATAATGTTGAACAGCCTTTTTCTTATTTCATATTGCTGAGATTCTCTATAAATTCATCCGATGTTTCTTCTAATCTTGTAAGCTTCAGAAGTTCGCTTTGTATCTGTTCTTTATAATCCGGATCTGCCTCCAGACCTGCAGCCCACATGTACGGCTTTGACATCTCTTTCATATACGGTACTGCATCTGCCAGCACTTCCGGCCATTGTGTATTGTCCGTATCTGCCGGGATGGAATTAACCACATCTGTCATTTTCATATCTGTTTCCCCGGTACAGATGGAATATGCAAAGTCAAAAGCTTCCTGCTTCATCTGCGAATCCTTTGTGACTCCAAATCCCTGTGCTCCCACCATAACACCTTCTGTGCCGTCTGTTCCGGCCTTTACTGCAGGCCATGGAAAAAATCCCCAGGAATCATCAGATTCTGTAGCTTCTGTCACTTCATTCGGAACCCAGGAGCCCTGCAGCACCATGACTGCCTCGCCATCTCCCACTTCATCCTGACCTTCCGGATGCTGTGCCGGTGCACTCTGACTCATATATCCCGCAAAAAACAAAATTCTGATATCATCTGCCGCCTCTTTTGCCTGCGGAATCTGTGACCAGGTACAGTTACGGATCAGCTGCTGCACTTTCTCCTGTCCAAGATATCTGGCAAGCTGATATCCATACAGAAGATTCACATACTCTTCATCGCAGGTCATGGCACTAAGGCCACTGTCACTGTTTTTAATCTTACGGCATACTCTGATCAGTTTCTCCCAGGTATCCGGGATATCCTGTTCTGTAAGTCCAGCCTCTTCCCATAAATCCTTATTATACCAGACGCCTGTGATATAAGGCTGATACGGCATTGCAAGCAGTTCTCCATTTCCCCAGTTCTTCACCTGCTCCAACAGTACCGGCATAATATGCTTCTCATAATCCACAGTATCTGCCATTCCTTTTAATTCTGCCAGATAATCCCTGTGTTCCTGAGCCATCCTCTGATAATCATCATCAAAAAGGTCAATCTGTTCTCCGGCATCCAGGGCAGGTTCTATCAGAGACCGGATTCCTCTGCCCTTCCACTGAATCTCTACAGAAATACCTGTTGCTTCTTCATAAGCTTCTGCTGCTTCTCTGATCACATCTGCCTGTGGTTCATCTTCTTCCCACATGGACCAGTATACAATACTCTGTTCCGGAATTTCTGTGATTTCATCTGATGCTGATACAGTAACCGCTCCTGTTGCAAACAGCATTGACAAACAGCTCATACCCGCTGCAATGCTTCTCCATTTTTCCATACTGAAAATACCCTCCATTGTACCTGCTTTTACATGGATAAC
This sequence comes from Blautia sp. HCP3S3_D9, assembly GCF_052063845.1. Taxonomy (NCBI): domain Bacteria; kingdom Bacillati; phylum Bacillota; class Clostridia; order Lachnospirales; family Lachnospiraceae; genus Blautia; species Blautia sp. HCP3S3_D9. Next base: position 14,083 of record NZ_JBQHWS010000015.1, on the reverse strand, counting down.
TGTCTGATTTTATTTTCTCCAATAATCACTTGTCTGTCAATCCCCAAAATTTATACATTTCTAACAACCATGTCGGATACTGTCCACTCTCTTTTCAACACCAGACAAAATCATCCGCTTCACTGCACCGAATAACTGCTTCACAGGAGCTTTACTTAGTCTGATCAAACAGGATTTCCATCTTCGTTCCCTTACCCGGCTCACTGTCCAGAAGAATCTTCGCATGATGCAAAACTGCGCCATGTTTTACAATGGAAAGCCCCAGACCTGTACCTCCGGTTTCACGTGAATGGCTCTTGTCCACTCTGTAAAAACGCTCGAAGATTCTCTGCTGTTCGCTCTCCGGAATTCCTATTCCGTTATCTTCCACACGAAAGTACGGTTTCCCATTAAGTTTTCCCACAAAAATCTTTACATCTCCACCATCCGGGGTATAGCGGATAGCATTATCTGTAATATTGTAGAACATTTCATATAATACATGGCGTACTCCCTGCATCTGTGCAGGTCCGCCTGTATATTCCAGATTAATCTTTTTCTTTGCTGCCCTGTTCTGCAGATTGTTGATCACATCTTCCCCAAGCTCTCCGATGTCAACCTGTTCAAACATAGTTTCTCCGTTCTTCTCATCCAGTCTGGAAAGCTGAATGATATCTGCAACCAGATTTGATAAACGCTCGGACTCATGAAAAATCCTGCCGGAAAAATCCTGCATCTTGTCCGGCGGTACCATTCCATTCATCATAAGCTCCGCATATCCGGAGATTGACATAAGAGGAGTTTTCAATTCATGGGAAACATTTGCCGTAAACTCTTTTCTTGCACTCTCTGCATTCTTAAGATCTTCCAGCTGTTTCTGAATCTGTCTGTTCTGCTGATCCAGACGAAAAAGCAATGGCCTTAATTCTTCGTAGCATACATGCTCCAGAGGATGTTCCAGATCAATCCGGTTGATAGGCTCTATCAGCTTTCTGGTCTGTTTCTGCACAAGAAAAAGTTCAATTACAAGGATCACGCATACCAGTCCGCCAAGCAGAAGAAAGCTGGTTAACATTGTTACCAGAAGACTGTCTGTAGTCCTGGCTACTCGCAGAACCTGATCATCCTTTAATTTTACAGCATAATAAAACGTCTGTTTTGATAAGGTGTCTGAATAGCGGACCATCTCACCGGATCCCTGCTTCTCAGCTTCAATAAATTCCGGTCTGTTACTGTGATTTTCCATTTCTTCCGGATTCTCAATACTGTCAAACAACACCTGACCATCTTTTCCCAGAAGAGTGATCCTGCTGCTGGTGGCGTCTCCGACCCTGTCTGAGAGAAAAACGTCTCCGTCTTCTTCCAGACCTGTTTTAATATATGCGGCTTCATCTCTGACACCCTGTTTCATATAAATATCATATCTGTTATACATGACAGTTCCTGCTGCCAGGAATGTAAGTATTACGGATAAAATAATAAGTAAACTGGTGTGACTGAATATTTTATGCTTCATTTTTCCACTCCTGTTTTCGCCTGTTTTATCTGTTATGCGCCGATCCTGTATCCTACACCCCGGACCGTTTCAATCAGATTTCCTGCCTCTCCAAGTTTCTGACGCAGGGTTCTCACATGGACATCCACAGTTCTGGTTTCACCGTCAAAGTCATATCCCCATACATGGCAGAGGATCTGATTTCTTGTCATAACAAGTCCTTTATTCTCCAGCAGATACTGAAGAAGTTCAAATTCTTTTCGGGTAAGATCGACCTTTTTTTCCCGGTAATGCACCTCATGACGTCCTACATTCAGATAAAGCTCGTCGTAATGCAGTTCCTTGTCTTCATTCTGACGGGCACTTCGTCTGAGAACTGCTTTTACTCTGGCAACAAATTCCATCATACCGAAAGGCTTGGTAATGTAATCATCCGCTCCGCCTTCCAGACCTTTTACTTTGTCAAATTCCGCTTCTTTTGCAGTAACCATAATTACCGGCACATCCTTTACAGATGGCATACTTTTCAGCTGTTCCAGAATGGTATAGCCATCATCTCCCGGAAGCATGATATCCAGCAGGATCAGCTCCGGTATCTCTTCTTTCAGCGCTTTCATCAGTTCATTGCCATTGCCAAACCCCCTGGCTTTAAATCCTGTTGTTTCCAGTGTATAAATAAGAAGCTCCCTGATATTCCGCTCATCTTCTACACAATAGATCATTCTGCTTTTCCTCCCCTTTATTTATCACCTGCTTTGTCGTCACAAGTGTATTTCTTTTTTCAGTATACTTATTTTTTTATCCCTGTACAAGTAAATATCCGTCATCTGCTTCATTTCTTTAAAGCAAAAATCCGGCCATTTTCTCTGAAATATCTCTCTCAGATACTTCAGAATGCCCGGATTTCCTGATCATGCAAATAACATCATCCGTTACTGTTCACTTCGTTCTCAGTAACGTTGCCAAAATTCATTCCAAATTGCCTGCGGCAATGGAATTTTGGCTTGTATGTCTCGGGATTTTGGCATATTCATGCCAAAACACCTCGCGGGATAATGGCATGTGTACAGTAACCATCATCTACCTGTTTATTTTTATGAAAGCTGATATTTGATTCGTGCGTCTTCCAGTTCATGATAAAATGTTTCGTCCGGATGGCTCTTGACGATATTCAGATGACTGTGAGTATCATACAGATCTTCATTCACCTGCGTCACACAGACTCCAATATTGGAACAATGGTCTGCCACACGTTCCAGACAGGTTGTAATGTCCGAAAGGATAAATCCCATCTCTATTGTACATTCACCGTTTCTCAGTCTCTGTACATGACGACGTTTTACTTCTTTGGAAAGTTCATCAATCACTTCTTCCAGTGGTTCAATTTTCTCCGCAAGCTTCATATCCTGTTTGTCAAAAACTTCATATGCCGTATTTACGATATCTTCTACTGCCTGTCCCAGCACTTCCAGATCTTTCTTTGCATTTTCGGAAAACTTCAGTCCTTTTTCATAAAGCTCCTGTGCTGATTCCATAATATTTACAGCATGGTCGGAAATACGTTCAAAATCCCCGATACAGTGAAGCATAATGGAAAGACTGTGACTGTCTGCTTCTGAGATATCTTTGTGGCTCAGCTTCACCAGATAAGTTCCCAGTTCATCTTCATAGCGGTCAACCTTGGATTCCATGTTTTCCACACGTTCTACGCCTTCTTCACTGTATTTATCCACCAGACTCAGTGCTGTAAACAGTGCATTGTGGGATTCTTCTGCCATTTTTCTGGCTGCATTGCGGCTCTGCTCTACTGCAAATGCCGGTTTCTCCAGAAAACGAGGCTCCAGGATCATAAACTCTCTGTCCTCTGCTGAAACAACAACGTCCTCTTTTTTGTCCCGGATTGTAAGACAGGCAAGTTTCTCCAGTCCCTTTGCAAAAGGAAGGAGAATGATCGTTGCAGTAACATTAAATACACTGTGGATAACAGCAATTCCTGCCGGTGTTGCTACCTGATGGAAGAAAGAAAATCCAACAACTGCATTTATAAGATAGAATACAGTCATAAAGATAACCGTACCGATCAGGTTGAAATACAGATGTACTGCTGCTGCACGTTTTGCATTCTTCTTGGCTCCGATTGCAGAAAGGATTGCAGTAATACAGGTTCCGATGTTCTGTCCCATAATGATCGGGATTGCTGCACTGAACGGTACTGCACCTGTAAGACACAGGGCCTGCAGAATACCTACGGATGCAGAAGATGACTGGATCACTGCAGTAAGAAGGGCACCTGCTATAACACCTAACAACGGATTTGAAAATTTAAGTAACAGGTTTGTAAATTCCGGCACTTCTGCAAGGGGTTTTACAGCAGAACTCATCATATCCATACCGTACATCAGGATTGCAAAACCAATAAAAATACTTCCGATATCTTTCTTCTTTGAATCATTGATAAACAAAATAAAAATCACACCAATGATCGCAAGCACAGGGGAAAATGATGTTGGTTTAAACATCTGAATGATAAAATTATCACTCTGTATTCCTGTCAGGCTTAAGATCCAGGAGGTGATCGTAGTACCGATATTGGCACCCATGATCACTCCTACTGCCTGTGATAATTTCATGATCCCTGAATTTACAAAACCTACTACCATAACAGTCGTAGCTGAAGATGACTGGATCACTGCTGTTACTCCTGCTCCCAAAAGCACTGCTTTTATCGGATTTGAAGTAAGATTTTCAAGAATCTTCTCCAGCTTTCCGCCGGAAACCTTCGCAAGGCCATCTCCCATTGCATTCATACCATACAAAAATAATGCAAGGCCTCCGATCAATGTTAATATACTGAATAAATCCATGATTATTCTCCTTTTCCCTTTTCATAAGTATATGGCTATTTACTTTCTGCCATCTGATGGCAGTCTCAGACATGTGCAGGCATATATATGTTTTTTTGCGATACATATCCCTGACTTGCTTCTCATCATAACCATGCTTTGTAAAATCATCCCCATGAGAATGTTAAATCCATGTAAAATTTCCAGTCATCATATTCATTCTGTGTAAGGTTCCCATAAATCCATCCGTATTTTTGATATAAAAATAAAAAGAACCATTGCAGGAGATATGACACTAACCGGTGTTCATCTCTTACAATAGTTCTTTTATCAATCCGGATCCTGTATTTCGACAGTATTATTATCAGAATCCGCGGATTTCTTCATCCTCGGAACCAGTCTTATCAATAGAACGGATTTCCAGGAAGTAACTGTAGTTATCATTTACCTTTACTTCCACTCTGTCTCCAACCTTATGACCTTTTAATGCCATACCAATGGGAGATTCAATGCTGATGCGGTTTTCCATGGAGTTTCCTCTTATGGAAGTAACCAGTTTGTATTTCTCAATCTCATCGTCTTCCTCGAAATATACCTCTACAATATCGTCCATTCCAACTTCATCGTCTTTGGAATCATCAGAAACAATGGTTGCTGTTTTCAGCATATTCTCAAGGTAACGGATACGGCTTTCGTTCTGATTCTTATGCTTCTTGGCCGCATAATATTCAAAATTCTCACTCAGGTCTCCCTGAGCTCTGGCTTCCTTTACAGCTTCTATTGCTTCTTTTCGTACAACCAGCTTGCGGTGGTCGATCTCCTGCTGAATTTTCTCAACATCTTTTTGTGTCAGCTTTTCTTTCATGACTGCATCTCCCTTTTACTGTTTTCCAAGTCGTTTCTCTTTCATATATTGCGCCATTTCATCAGAAATATTGTCGATCAGATAATTCTTGCTGCTCTGACGTTTCTCATGCCATTGCTGGCGGATCTGATTTTCTGTAGCTTTTATTTCATCCCGAAGACCTCTGGCAGACATACGGTGGGCACCCTGTCCCATGATGATAATCTGCTCCAGTCCATCGGAGGTAGCTACCGTTACCTGGTTTTCACGGCCGATCTTATGGACCGTTTTCTCGATATACTGATCTGCTGTCTCAGCTTCTTTTGTGTAGACTACGTGGATGTTATGATAGGTGATCACTTCCTCTGCATGGCCCTCTATCTTGTAAGCGTCAAATACAAGAATTAACGTACATTTCTTAAAGCCCTGATAGTTGCTCAGAATATCCATCAGTTTTGTCTGAGCTGCATGGAGGTTTGCATCTGCCAGCTCTTTTAAATCTTCCCAAGCATAGATGATGTTATAGCCATCTACAAGGAGATATTCTTTTTCTTTCTTCTTAGCAGAAGAGCTGTTACGGTAATAGCTGCCGCTGTCAGATTTTGAAGAAAATGTTCTCTTAAACTGTGGTTCTTTGTAACGATTGACTGGTCCGAAAGTTCTCTCAAAAATAGCTTTCAGTTCTTCCTCATCCTCATAGCTTCCTACGCCGGCATTCTTTGGCGGGCAATAACCTGAGTCTCCCTGATTCCTTCCATTCCTGTTTCCTGCTGTACTTTCTTCACTATCCGGTATGGTATCACTCAGCTCAGACTCGTCAACCCCTTCTAAGTGCATATAATCCTCTACTTCATACCATGGCACCACAAATCCAGCTCCATGAGCACAAAATACAGAACCCGTGGGATTGTCCAGGTCACGTTCGGAATCATATCCAATCTCCTCTACAATTTCATCCTGATTCTGACATGGGGCATAGCCCTTCAATGAACAGAATAATCTGCCCCGTCCCTTTGTATAGGAGGTTACCTGTGTCTGATAATCTCGCATCATTGATACAGGCGCACTCCCCTTCAATACCATCATATCATCCTCATCCGCTTCCTGCTGCTGGAAGGTTCCATTCATTTTCTGAATGTCAGTCATAGCACGCCCGATCATATCTCCCGGAATCTCAAGTCTGAACTCATAATATGGCTCAAGCAGGACACTCTTTGCTTTCTTTAATCCCTGCCGCACAGCCCTGTACGTCGCCTGCCGGAAATCGCCGCCCTCTGTATGTTTCAGATGAGCTCGCCCTGTGATCAGTGTAATCTGCATATCCGTAATCGGAGAACCGGTCAGTACTCCCGGGTGCTCACGTTCTTCCAGATGAGTCAGAATCAGACGCTGCCAGTTACGGTCCAGCACATCCTCACTGCATGCAGTAAAAAACTGCAGACCGCTTCCCGGCTCTCCGGGTTCCAGAAGCAGGTGTACTTCTGCATAATGACGCAGCGGTTCAAAATGGCCTACACCTTCTACCGGCTCTGCGATTGTTTCTTTATATACGATATTTCCTGTGCCAAACTCTACTGCTACGTGGAAACGCTCCCAGATCAGATGCTTTAATATCTCAATCTGAACCTCACCCATCAGCATGGCATGGATTTCTCCAAGCTGCTCGTTCCATACAATGTGAAGCTCCGGTTCCTCCTCTTCCAGCTCTTTGAGTTTCTTCAGCATCTGGTGAACATCACAGTCCTCAGGAAGCAGAATTCTGTAATTTAATACAGGTTCCAGAACCGGCATCTCAGATTCCCGTTCAATTCCAAATCCCTGTCCCGGATGTGTCTGGGAAAGGCCGGTCACTGCACAGATAGTTCCTGCAGGAGCTTCCTTTGCAAGCTCAAATTTCGCACCGGAATAAATACGGATCTGATCCGCTTTCTCTGTATCTGTAAGAAGTTCCTTCACCTTCAATGTTCCACCTGTGATTTTCATATAGCTTAAACGATTGCCCTGATCGTCTCTGGCAATCTTGAATACTTTTGCCCCGAACTCAGACGGATATGTCGGTGTCTCGCAGTATTTTTCCAAACCATGGAGGAATTCTTCTACACCTGTCATTTTCAGCGCAGAGCCAAAGAAACATGGGAAAAGTTTTCGCTCTTTGATTACTTTTTGGATATCTGATGTTGATATTTTCTCTGTTTCCAGGTATTTTTCAAGCAGTTCCTCATCGCAGACAGAAACATCTTCCAGAAACTGAGAATGCAGAGCTGATATTTCAGCTTCTGCTTTCTCCGCTGTTTCGTCAATACTATTTTCCATTCCACTTGTGTTTTCCCAGGTGAAATCAACACAATTATCACTTAATCGCTTCTTTAATTCTGCCAAAAGTTTCTCTTTATCAGTTCCGTCCTGATCCATTTTATTGATAAACAGGAACGTCGGGATCTGGTATCTTGCCAGAAGTCTCCATAAGGTCATGGTATGCCCCTGCACACCATCCGCTCCATTTATCACAAGAATGGCATAATCCAGAACCTGCAGTGTCCTCTCCATTTCCGCCGAGAAATCCACATGTCCCGGCGTATCCAGCAGAGTTATCCCCCTGTTCCCCAGTTCAAACTCCGCCTGCTTGGAAAAAATCGTGATTCCACGCTCCCTCTCCAGGTTATAAGTGTCCAGATACGCATCCTTATGATCCACACGCCCCAGCTTACGGATTTTTCCCGTTAAATATAAAATCCCCTCCGACAACGTAGTCTTACCTGCATCTACGTGGGCAAGGATACCTACAACAAGTTTCTCCATAGTATATTTAGAACTCCTTTTTTCTTATGAATAATCAGTATATATTTTTTAACGTTCTATCTGTCAGCTTTATCAGTTAATTATTTTAACATACTGATATAGAGAAATCCAATAGGGTTCTGCTATTATACGTTCATTTATTTCATATCACAATTAATTTTAAGCTCCATATTCAAGGCATTTTATATTTTTTTATTTTATAAATTGTATAGAAACTTTTTTATTCTTTATGTGTCCCTCTGACTACTTTGATTCCACGTTTTTCTATCATATTGCAGATCTGTGTCATCCTTGGACATTCATGCTTTCCATCCGGGAGACGACAGACACCAACATGGATGGCACTGATCTTTTCGCTGACCAGTCTGTCTATCTTTTCCAGGATTCCTTTGTCTTCTATGGGGTCTGTCGGGTTGGCGCCTTTGCATCCGTTACAGGTCATCATTGCTGCCAGACAGGTATCTTCCGGATAATCCTGAAAGAAATCGGTTCTGTTCTGAAATGCTGCCAGGCATCCAACTCTGGCGCATACATTATTAGAATGAATACACGTCAAAATTCCTATCTTATTCATCTTTTTCCTCCATATATAGCAGGCCAGAGTCAAAAATTTTCCTAACTCTGGCCTGTCAATACTCAAACATTCGAAATCCTCTGATTTACTACGTAAATTGCTACTTTCTCATGTTTGGCGAGTCCCAAGCTCAAAAGTCTTATCGTGCAAGCACGAACGACTTTCTGACCTTTTGACCCTGATATCATATTATAAAAATAGAATATGCATCTTCCCGCGGCTGTCATTTACCACTTCCGAATCTACTTGGTAAATCCTTTTGATCAGCTCCGGAGTGAGTACTTCCTGTGGAGTTCCATATCCTTCCAGCACACCATCTTTCAATACATAAATCTTATCGCAGTATGCCGCCGCAATATTCAGGTCATGGATAGCTGATATTACAGTTACGTTAAGTTTCTTTACCAGTTCCATCAGCATGATCTGATGTGTGATATCCAGATGGTTAGTCGGCTCATCAAGGATCAGTGCAGGTGTCTGCTGTGCAAGTGCTCTTGCCAGAATAACCCTCTGCTGCTCTCCACCTGACAGCGTAGAAAATGTGCGATCCGCAAATGCATCCATCTGTACCGTTTTCAGTGCTTCTTCAACAATCCGGTAATCTTTTGCATTATCCCGTTCCAATGCTTTCTTATGAGGTGCACGTCCCATCAACACGACTTCCCGTACGGTAAAATCAAAGTTGTAGTAATTGTGCTGTGCCACAACTGCCATTTTTCTGGCGGAACTTTTTACGCTCATGGAATGGAGTTCTTCGCCGTCCAGATAAACGGCACCTGCATCTGGCTTCAGGATACGGTAGATGCATTTTAATAATGTAGATTTTCCGCTTCCGTTTGGTCCGATGATCCCTACCAGTTCCTTATCCTTTGACTCTATGGAAATTCCCTTCAGTATCTGTCTGGCGTGAAATCCAACCTGAATATCTTCTGTAGTGATTTTCATTACTTACTACCTCCAAATCCATAGGATTTCCGCACAAGCAGATAAATAAAGCATGGAGCACCGATAATGGATACCAGCACACCGATCGGCATCTCAGAATTCTTCAGGATCACACGACATGCCACATCACACCAGATCAGGAATGATGCACCAAGCAGTGCACTTAATGGCAGTAATCTTCTGTGGTCTGTTCCAAACAGGATTCTGATCACATGAGGGATCACAAGTCCTACAAAGCCGATCACACCCGCACAATATACTGCAAACCCAATCATTACAGAAGCAACGATCAGATAAAAGGTTCTCAGCCTGTGCAAATCAGTTCCCAGTGTGATCGATACATCATCTCCTAACAGCATCAGATTCAAGTTACGATATTGCGTCCAGAAAATAATCACACAGATCAATGTAACAGGAAGCATCACACCTGCTCTGCTCCAGCTTGCACCTGCAAGGCTTCCCATCGTCCACTTCATTACTTCTGTTGCTGCATTTTTGTCGTTGGTAATATAGATAACAAAATTGGAAAAAGCAGAACATACCGCACTGACAGCCATTCCGGCAAGGATCAGTTTGGCAGAAGTAGCTTTTCCGCCCATGTTTGCAATGGCAATTACTGCAAAAGAAGTGACCATTGCACCAATAAATGCAGTAACACCAACTGAGTTTCCACCGAGAAATCCACCAACTCCAAGCATGATCGCCAGTGTTGCACCAAGGGATGCACCGGATGAAATACCAAGTACATACGGATCTGCCAGTGGGTTCTGGACAATCGCCTGCATAACTACGCCACAGACGGAAAGAGCCATTCCAACTGCCAGAGCCAGCAGGACTCTGGGCAGCCGGATCAGCCACACAACATCGTGAACTGCGCCTTCTGCATAGGCGGACAGGCTTTTGATATGAAACAATTTATATGCAATGACACTGTAAACATCTTTCAGTGACAGATCTGCATTTCCAAAAGTGATTGCTGCAAGAATGGAAAAAATCAAAAATGCCGCAAGCCCGATAAGAACTGCCACATACATGGATGTCCTGAGCACACTGCCTTTTTTTGTCTGTGAAACCTGTTCTTTCACTGTTATTTCCTCAATCAGTCAAGATTCACATCCGGATATAATCCTTTTGCGAAAGTTTCAATACCATCCTGTGTACGTGTTGCACTTGCGTACATTTCACTGAGCATGATCGGATAAACACGACCGTTCTTTACAGCGTCAAGGCTCTGAAGTGCTTCGTCATCCTTGATAACGGCAAGCTGGCTTTCTTTTACAGTTTCCGGATCATCACCTGCATATGGCATGTATACAACAAAAATCACATCAGGGTTTGCTGCAATGATATCTTCTTTTCCTGCTGTAGAAGCATCCGGATTTGCCAGAGTCGCACCCAGTTGTGTTACCATATCTCCACCAAGGCTCTTTGCACCATAGTTTGTGATATCTTCTCCAAGAGGTTCCAGAACCATTACGCTTGGTTTCTCTTCTACATCTGCTGTTGCTGTAAGAGTTTTATCGATCACTGCCTTTGCATCATCTACGATTGCCTGTGCTTTGTCCTGTACATCAAAAATCTTTCCAAGATTTAAGATGTCTGTAAATTCATTTTCCAGAGTTCTGTCTCCGTCAGGACGTGTGTTTGTGTTGTAATAAGTGTTGCAGCCTTTGTCGATCCAGTCTGTTACATTTCCGAGATTTTTATCAGAAAACAGGGAGCTCCAGGATAAGATCATGTCTGGCTCCAACATCGTTACAGTCTCAAGGGATGGGGTAAATTCATCAAGATAATTTGTTTTTGAAAATGCATCTTTAAGTTCATCCGGAACTTCATTGTCAAGACCTGCAGTAGCTACCAGACGGTCTTCCAGGCCAAGTGCAAGCATGGTTTCAATGCTTCCCTGATATACAGCAAGAACTTTCTCCGGTGCCTTTTCATAGGTTGTTTCGATTTCATTTCCATCATAATCATAGGTTGTGATGGTCAGAGGATATTCTGTCTTTGTACCTTCTGCGTCTGCTGTCTTATCTGCATCTGCTGAATCCTGTGCGTCTGCATCTTCCTGTGTATCAGAGTCTGCATCTGCTGCCGGCTGATTGTCCTCTTTGATTGTCTCAGAGTCTGCTCTCTCTGCTGCAAAAGCTGCCGGAGCTGCGGAAACTGCCATAGCTGCTGCCATCATAATTGCCATGATTCTTGTGGATAAATACCTGTTTTTCATTTGACTTCCTCTCTTTTCGTATATGTTATTTACCTGTTCGTGTAACCGAAAAGATGAGACTTCAGAAAAAGTAAAATAGAAGTGATAAGAATAACGGATACTTTTTACGGAAGCTCCTTCTTTACGCTGTCAGGCAGGTTTCCTGACTCACAGATCACAGAAAGTTCCCATAAAATAAAAACTGATACAACATCCATGCTTCAGCAGTTCATGAATATTGTATCAGAAATATTTCCAGATACTCTCTGACAGCCGGATTCCGCCTTCTCACATATTTATGCAATGACATATTACAATCCCGCTTTTTTTCTGTATACAGTGGCCGCAACCGTTCAGGCATTTCACCTGATTCCCTCTCACATTATCATACACAAAATCTGCGTATGATAATGTTCACTTAACAGCTATTCAATTACGCTGATATAATTTTAGCACACTGCTTTTATAATTACAACCATATTCGAGACACATCAGAATTCTTTCTTCTCCATAAGCCGGACACCAATCCAAAAAGATCCCATATATACAATTACTGTAAATAATACAACTCCGGCCAATACCATTCCCCAGTTCAGTCCATTCAGCCATGCACCGACTGCGTCTGCTGAAAGTCCCATTGTTTTTATCAGAATATAAACTACGGCAATTATAATAGCCCACATGACCATTGCAATATAACGTCCTTTTTCTGCTCCAAAATGTATTACAAGCGGGAGCGATACTGACAACATAAGAAGCGCCAGTGGAATGTATATCAGAGTGTCAATAATTTTCTCACTCAGGCACCCCTGAAGCTCTGCCACACCTTTACAGATCACTCCCGTTATTGCTTCAATTCCCCACGCTGCAGCCGTAAGCCCTGCTCCCAGCAGATATTTCTCCGCCACATACTGTTTTCTGGTAACCGGCAAGGTCATAAGAAATGCAAGACCATTATCAAACTCATCATAACTTATAGTCGTAATGGCAAAAATTGCTGTGGCAATCATAAAATATCCTATAGCAAAACTGACGCTCCCGCTTCCTGCCAGATTCAGGATGACTCCCATTACAATAACCAGGATAAAAGACTGTTTCTGCTGTTTCATCAGTTCTATATCCTTTACAAATAATCCCTTCATACCTGTTCCTCCATCATCACTACCAGATCATCAATCTTTCCATTCTCAATTACAACATCCGGATAATTTTCCATATAAAATTGTTTCTGGTTTGTCAGACACCTGTATCCATAAGCTTCTTTCCGGATCTTAATAAGGTATTGCTGATCCAGTTTTTCGTACTCTTCTTCTGCAACTTTAAGAACTGCATAATCTGACAGCAGTACATCTGTATCCTCATGAAGGATAATTTTTCCGGCATGGATCATATAAAAATCGTCACAAAGACTCTCCAGATCTGATGAAATATGCGAACTGATCAGAATAGAACTACTTTCATTTTCTTCCATATATTCTCTCAGCATGTTCAGCACCTCATCCCTGGCAATCACATCCAGACCAACTGTGGGCTCATCCAGAATCAGCAGTTCTGCCTTATGACTTAATGCTGCCAGTACTTTAAACTTTGCTTTCATGCCAGTGGAAAATTCTTTGATTTTCTTGTCTGTGGGCAGATTGAATCTTCTGCACTGCTGCAGGAATTTCTCTCTGTCAAAATCCGGATATATGCTTTTCATAATATTGACCACGCCCGTTGCTGTCAGATACATACTGAAGCCTGAATCTGCAAAAACAACTGCCAGTTTCTGCTTATCCTCCGGCTTAAGCTCTTCTGCCCTTTTCCCAAAGACCTCTATCTCTCCGCCATCCGGATGAATCAAGCCGAGCAAAGCTTTAAATGTGGTGGATTTCCCGGAACCATTTCTTCCAATAAGTCCTGTAATCATCCCAGGCTGTACTTCCATAGAACAGTCCAGCGAAAAACCTCTGTAATGTTTCTGCAAATGACTGATTTTCAACATGTCTTAGTCCTCCATGATCATTTCAAAAAGATTTCTGATTTCCTCATCGTTCAGTCCACATCTTCTGCCCTTCATGATTGCCTGCTCCAGATCATGTTCTACTTCTTTGAGCTGTTCTTCCCTCATCAGGTTTTTATTTGTGGCTGCAACGTAGGTTCCTTTTCCATGAACAGTGACGGTAAATCCTTCTTCTTCCAGATTGTCGTAGGCTTTCTTCACAGTCAGGGCACTGATCTTCAGTTCCTTTGACAAACTGCGTACTGAAGGTAATACAGTGTCCGGCTGTAACTCTCCTCTGATAATCGCAGACTTAATCTGATCTATGATCTGTTCATAAATAGGTACCATGGATGAATTATTGATTATTATATGCATATGTTTCTCCTCCATCTACAAACAGTATATAACAGTGTATGT
>NZ_JBQHWS010000014.1:0-50172 GCF_052063845.1 Blautia sp. HCP3S3_D9 | reverse complement strand
AATGAGTTTGTCGTACAGGGTCACTTTCCTTTGTAATAGTTGTCGCAAACTTATTATACATCAGAAAGTCCCTGTACGATATTTTTTATTCAAAAAGTTGTAAAGTGGTGTTTGATTATTCAACGGATAAATATTCTATGTTCAATTTCTATATTCTTTATAAATATAAGCATCCATAGTCTGATTCCTGTAAGTATTTTACTTAGAATCAATATAAACACAGATTGCAGAATAATTATCCATATCTTTACCCTCACCATGTTTCTGCACAATCTTCTCCATTTTCTCAAGCCATTGTGCCACGCTGTAGGACTGTTTCAAGGTTTTCTCCATCTCTTTCTCTGTGATCAGTTCCCAGAAACCATCTGAACAAAGGATAAATGCCTGATCTCCTGTTTTCTCAATGGGGTCAGCCAGTGAATAAGCTTCCCCTTCCCACGGTGTCCCGAGAACACGCAGTACTCGGTTTCTGTCCTTATGATGCCGGATTTCCCTTTCTTTAATCTGGCCTCCCAGTGCAAGCATCTGCGGTACACTGTGATCCAGAGTTCTGCTTACCATCCGGTCTTTGTGAAAATAATAGAGTCTGGAATCTCCGATATGTCCCCAACGTATCTGTTTTTCTGTAATCTGGAGCACAACCATAGTGCTCTTCATTTCTTCTTTTTTTCCTTTTTGTGCTTTCTTCTGCAGAAGCCATTGTTGTGCGTTTTCAAACGCATGAGACAGATACTCATTACTGTCTCTCTCCCGCCGGAATACATCAATTGCTTCTCCTGTCACACAGGCCGAAGCTTCATCCCCGCCCCCGTGACCGCCAAGACCGTCTGCAAGTGTAAATACATAGTTTTCTTCCATCGTACACATCTCTACAGAATCCTCATTACACTGCCTGCTGCCTGGGCGACTTATCATTGAATAGCTAATCATACTATTGGTCCTTCCATTATTGTTTTAATACGCCACTGCTTTTTCAAAATGCTGATAATCAATCGGATTTGTCCAATTACCTCCCCAGGTGAATCCATATTTCGTAAATATAGAGTAACAGATATCTTCATCACTTGCTACGATTACATGCGGTTCACCAACATATCTGTTGTTCACATACTCATCCGCATTTCTATGACTATTTTTCCCATTTTCCACATATGGGTTCTGCTGTGGATTAATATCTATTGCTCTTCCATATCCATGATTGGAAATACTCTCTCCACCGGTTACCTGTCTATAACAAAAACAAGAAGTATTATTCTCTTCAATAGAATTGTTATCTGCTTTGTTTCCATCAGTTCCTAGTATCCAGTAATCGTCAATCAATTTCATAGAGTTTATCTCATATTTATTATTAAATAATTCTTTGAAGATATTTAGCACATCCTCCTGAATGTCTACGTTAACAATCATTTCTCCCAGCATCACCTGCTGCTCAAAATTATAATATGGGATAGTCAGATATCTGAGATCTTCCAAGGCAATATCATTATTATCTCGATAAGATTTCCCGTTAATCCTGTTGAAAACCGCATCACCTCTTTCAATTACAGAGGAAGTAAAATATTTATCGATATTTATAATTTCATCATCACTGATTGCTTCACCGGCTCTTAACTGTACATCTAAAAATGCTGAATTTCCTGATGATGGAGAAAGCATTCCTTCTTCCTGTGTTGTCTCTGTCTGTGATTCCACTGCCTGTGCTTCTTCATTCTGTTGGACAGCTTCTGTCTGTGTCTGCTGTAAAGTCTGCACCTGCTGTTTCAGATCTTCCACATCCTGTTCAAGCTGAGTAATCTTGTCATCTTTTTCTTTCAACTGACTATTAGCTGCTTTATACTTTTGTTTAATTTCTGTTTTCTGTGACTGTAAATAATCGTAATTTCTTCTTGTCTGTAAATACAGAATTCCTTCCACTACAGAAACTCCTGCCAGTACAACACAAAGCACTGTAAGAATGATAAATTTCACACGTCTCTTTCTTTTTTCAAGCATCTTGTTTCTCCCTCGTATTTCTCATAAAGATTTCTATCTTAAATTTTAAGTAAGTCTCACCCACTTCTTACTGCTTTTCGCAATTGAATCGAAGAACTTACTTGATTCGATTAAATTCTCATCCAGATCCATCTTCCAAGAAAAATCATTCCGGCTACCAGCAACATCATATTTTCCTGTTTAGCTCCAATATGAAACCACCTCCGAAGTTGTGTCCGGAATATATAATAGACTCCTCCCAGAATCACTATCGGAAATAATGGATGATACGCAAATGCCTGTCTGAAATCCAGTTTTAATACAAAAATCATAGCCCGCGTCATGCCACATCCCGGACATTCGACATGCAGAAATAACTTAAACGGGCATCTGTAAAACAGACAGAATAGAAATATCAGCAGTATTTCTCCTGCTCTCTTTCCAATTTCTTTTATATTCAATGTTTTCAAACTATTCATACGCTTTTTCTCTAAACTATATATTCTTATTCATTATAATACATGTTTTCATGTTTTTCCACTATGTAGACCATCATTTTATGCGCATATTTATGCTATTAATGTTATTAATCAGTTCCTGTTTTGGGTTGTATTACATGCATTTTGTGATTATAATAAAACTATCTAACCCAAGGAGTTACATATGAAAATAGAAAATTTATGCATACATTGCATGCAGGAAAAAAACAGTGCCAGTGAAATCTGCCCTTTCTGTGGATTTGATCCGAAAACAGCAGAAATCCCACCTTATCATCTCCAGCCATTTTCCATTCTTGCAGGTAAATATCTGCTTGGTATGGCGATCGGCGAAGGCGGTTTTGGCATTACTTATATTGGTATGGATCTGAATCTGGAAATGAAAGTTGCGATCAAAGAATACTATCCAAATGGATGTGCAACCAGAAACAGATCTGAAAGCAATACCGTCATTTCTTATTCAAGTTCTATGCATGACATATTTGAAGAAGGACGGGAGAAATTTATTAATGAAGCAAGGCTTCTGGCAAAGTGCAATAACTTACCTGAAATTGTTTCAGTGAAGGACTTCTTCAAGGAAAATCATACCGCATATATTGTAATGGAATATATCAACGGAATGACCCTGAAATCCTATCTGAAACAAAATGGAGGAAAGCTCTCTGCTCAAAAAACGTTGCAAATGATGCAGCCAGTGATCCATTCTCTGGCAAAAGTTCATGATATGAATCTGATCCATCGTGATATCAGTCCTGACAATATCATGCTCTGTAAAGACGGAGCAGTTAAAATTCTTGATTTCGGCGGTGCCAGAGATTATATTTTCTCAACCGGAAAGAGTATGTCTATTATGTTAAAACCGGGATATACACCGGAAGAACAATACCGTGCCCACGGAAACCAGGGTCCCTGGACAGATGTCTATGCGCTGTGTGCCACGATGTACCGCTGCATCACAGGAACTATTCCTCCGGAATCTCTGGAACGTGCCTATCACGAAAATCTGCAGCCGATCCGGGAACTTGCTTCTGACTGTCCGCCTGCAGCTGCCTATGCAATTGAAAAAGGTATGAGTATTCATACGGAAGATCGTTTCCAGTCCATGCAGAAGTTATATTCTGCACTTTATGAATCAGAAAATTTTACAGAGATGCCGAAGTCTGCACCAAAGCCACCATCAACGCCGGCCAGATCTGACGACAATAAGAAGCCAAAACCCAAAAAGAAATACAGAGGGCTTAAAGTTATCCTTATTCTCTGTATTCTTGTTATTATTTTTATGTGGGTCATGTATCTGACTCAGAATCAGACGATCAGCATAAATATAACCGCTCAGAACGAAACTTCCGATTTTATAGAAAATTGCAATGAATCGCAAGATTTTACAGAAGTCTACAATGCATCATCCGATTTTACAGTTACTGCTAATTTTGTAGAATCTGATATAGAAGAAGATGTGAATGTAGCTTAAATGACAAATAGCTAGTTTCAGTAAGTCGTATGAGTCCAAACAATCGTTTCGCAATTTATATCTATGCCAATATATAGTTCATACACTCACTGCAATAAAGAAAGAAGGAATCTCCACATGAATAAACTGTTCACAACAATCATATTAATCACTGGTCTTCTGGCGGCAGTCTGTCTGGGTGCTTCTTCCATACACAGCAATACTGCTGGAGATATTATAAAAAATAACGTTACCAGTCTTCTGGAAGATACCACATTGACAGATTCCGAAGATAGTGAAAACAGCTTACTGAAAGATCTGGTACATAGTCTGGCAGGCGAAACTGCCAAAGTTGTTGGAGATCAACTTGTTGAAATCAAAGAAGTTTCCCGATTGCTTTTCATGTATAAAATCAGTTTTATTATACCCTGCATTTTTTCTGTTTTATCTGTAGCAATTTCAGGATTGCTGACAAAGCGGTGGAAATATCTGCTCAGTTACGGATTTTGTTTACTGAGTGGTATCTTTTTAGTTGTAACGGATTTTCTGTACATCCCGTGGCGGATCAAATCCAGCATTCCGGATATTATTTCCGATTACATCCAGGATATTTCCATTACCTTTACTGATCTGTTCAAAATCATGGTACATTCCAGCGGCATCACAGTATTCCTTGGAATCTTCTTTCTGCTTCTTACCGCAGTGATCAGCTTAACTGCATATTTTGTAAATAAGGATATCTACTTATCAAAAAACAATTAGATTTTTGAGTAAAAAAGCAAAGACAGGAGGTTCATCAGTCCGTCACTGACAAGCCTCCTGTTTCTTATTCCTGTTTTTCTTATTCTTCTATTTCCATTTTATCCAGGCCTGTACGCATTCATCTGAAGAATTCTGCTCGTTTTCACAGATTAGAATGTCACCTCTGTCTTAGAACCTTCTGCTGCCAGAATAATTCCCTCTTCTGTATCTTTCACTACGCTTCCACCTTCAACTGCAGAAACTTCATGAATATTTCTGAGCAAATATGTCATTCCCGGATTCTCTTTGGTTGTTTCCAGAGTCAGTTTATTTTCCTCTTTTACTGCATTCACTGTAAATGCAGATTCCCCTGTACGTGTCACTACTTCACAGGAGCTTGTTCCATTCAGTTCATAAACCTGGATCTGTACATCTTTCTCCAGCTCATAATCAACAGTAGTATCTACTGCACCGATCGGAAGCAGAGTATTTTCTCTTACGAATACAGGCAGTGAGAAGAAGTCATAGTCTTCTTCATACCATCTCCCGCCGTCTTTTACCTCTCCGCTTAAGAGATGGGTCCATTTTCCGGCCGGCAGATAGTATTCTGCATGTCCTTCTTTATTGAAGATTGGTGCAACCAGGATGCTGTCACCTAACATGTACTGCATATCCAGATATTTTGTTGCAGGGTCATCGTTGAATTCCATGATCATTGCACGCATGGACGGAATACCGGTTCTGTGGGATTTCACAGCCATGGAATACAGATATGGAAGTAATCTTAATTTCAGTTTTGTAAATTTACGGCAAACATCTACTGCTTCTTCATCAAACAGCCACGGTACACGATAGCTCTTGGATCCGTGAAGACGGCTGTGTGTGGAAAGAAGGCCAAACTGCAGCCAGCGTTTGTATACATCCGGTGCTGCTGTCATTTCAAATCCGCCCATATCATGGCTCCAGAAGGAGAATCCAGACAAAGTAAAGGACAGACCGCCACGTAAACTCTCGGCCATAGATGCATAGGTTGCAGAACAGTCTCCGCCCCAGTGTACCGGGAACTGCTGTCCGCCTGCTGTCGCACTTCTTGCGAAAAGGATTGCTTCTCCTTCTCCTTTTACTTCTTTAAGCAGACTGAACACAGCCTGATTGTAAAGGTATGTATAATAGTTGTGCATAGAAACAGGATCAGATCCATCGTAGTATTTCACATCGATCGGTATTCTCTCACCGAAATCTGTCTTAAAGCAGTCAACGCCCATATCCAGCAGAGTTTTCAGTTTGTTCTGATACCATTTCACTGCATCCGGGTTTGTAAAATCAACCAGTCCCATTCCCGGCTGCCAGTTATCGATCTGCTTAATACCTCTTCCGTCTGCACGCTGTACCAGATATCCATTCTCCAGACCTTCTTTAAAGAAGTTGGTTCCCTGTGCAATATACGGATTGATCCATACGCAGATCTTCAGACCTTTGTCTTTATATCTCTTCAACATTCCAGGTACATCCGGGAAGATTCTGGAATCCCATTCAAAATCACACCAGTGGAATTCTTTCATCCAGAAGCAGTCGAAATGGAATACACTTAAAGGAATATCTCTGTCTGCCATTCCCTGGATAAAGGAATTTGTTGTCTCTTCATCGTAATTTGTGGTAAAGGATGTGGACAGCCATAATCCGAAAGACCATGCCGGCGGCAGTGCCGGTTTTCCTGTAAGGTCCGTGTAGTTCTCGATCACACCCTTGATGTCATCGCCATAGATAATATGATATCTGATCTCTTCGCCTTTTACAGAGAATCCAACATTTTCTACTTTCTCACTTGCAACTTCAAAGGAAACATGATCGCTGTGATCTACAAATACGCCGTAATGTTTGCTTGTTACATAGAATGGAATATTCTTATAGGAAATCTGGGAAGCTGTACCGCCATCTTCATTCCAGATATCAACAACCTGACCATTCTTTACAAATGCTGTAAATCTCTCACCCAGACCATATACGCATTCTCCCGGTGCAAGGGAAAGCTCAGTTACCATGTATGGCTGATACTGTGCTGCCATATAGTTTGGTTCCGGGAATTTCGTCAGAGTGGCTCTGTCATACTGCATATATCCAAGATTGCGGAATCCGATGTTTGTAAGAACTTTTCCGTCTGCTTCATAAGTAATTTTAAAATCTTTCAGATCCACTCTTACTGTCATTCTTCCGGCTTTCATTACCGCTTTTGAATCCGTAATTTCTACTTCTGTTTCCTGTGGATCTTCATTCAGTTCATATCTCGGCTCACCTTTTACGTAGCCTTCATAGTGATAGCTTCTGACACTGATAATATCCTTACGTATGGAAGTAAACTCTGTAGTGATGGTTCCTACGTCCAGAGCACCGCCTCTGTCATTGATCTCACGGAACGGAGAAACGATTCTCATTCCGCCCGGAATTGCTTCCGCTGTAAAAGCCTGCATCGCATAGGATGCGTTTGCACGTTCATTCTTCTCCCAGTAACCTTCTGTGAACTTCATTCCTGATCCTCCTGTTTTGATCAAGCAGGTAAAATCATCCGCTTTGCTGTTTGTCATAACCAGATAGATGCCTTGCTGTCCGGTTAAAATTAGGTTTCTATTGTCTCTTTGAGTTGTTTAATTATGAAGCAGAAACAACTCATTTTGTTATTCTCAATATAACCCGTTTTATGTGCAGTGTCAACATTTTATTCGCTATCTTCCATTATTTTATTGTAAGTTTTCTTCATAACCTTTAATAAAACAAAAAACACTTTCCCAAAGCTTTTCCGTCCATCGAAATATTGTTGAATAATTTTCTGCTATAATAAAATAATTTGGATTTCAGTTTCTGCCATTAATGCAAAATGGACTGACGATATCATTACAAAAATGATATCCAGACAGCCCATTCTGACACTTCTCTATCCAGCTATATACAATTTATTTTTTATCACTCACAACTTCAATTTCAAACAGACGTGCACAGATTTCCTCTTTCATTCTCACGCTCAGAGAACTTTCTGCTGCATTCCATCCAAATGTAACCGGACGTTCCTGCGGATATGCACAGCGGATTTTCACTTCTTTTCCTGCAAGTCTTGTCATTGGAAGTGTGATCCTGTCTTCACCGCCTCTGCGCCATACTGCCACATAGTGCTTCTTTCCTGCGTCCAGAGCCAAAGCAGACCAGTTGTCAGAATAACTGGAAGTTCCGATCGGCCAGTACGGATATGCCTGGCGGATGTCTCCACGGATGGTTTTATAATAATCCAGCGCTTCCTTTACCAGTCCCTTCTGAACATCTGTGATCTCTGCCAGATGACCGCTCTGATGGATACGGAGAAGAATGGCATTTACCATATTAAAGATAGTCTCTTCCTCACTTGCTCCTGCTTTGGGATAAGACCAGACAGCAGCCTGTTCCATAGCAACTGCCAGAGGTGCATTGGCAGATATCGTTGCATAATATCTGTAATCTTCCTGATCACTGGTAGACTGAATACTATATCTGGAAAGCATCGCATAGTCCATACGCAGACCACCACTGGAACAATTCTCAATGATCAGATCCGGATATCTCTCAAAAACACTGTCCAGCCATGCCAGATAAGCTCTCTCATGACCAAGCAGTCCCTCGCCTGGGCATGCAGCATCTACTTCTGTGCCGATTCCTGGTTCAATATTATAATCCATTTTGATATAACCGATTCCATATTCCTGTACCAGACGATCAATTACTTCATTTGCATGCGCGATAACTTCTGGCTGACGGAAATCCAGCTGATATCTGCTTCTGTCATAAATTCGTTTTCCATGTCTATGGAAGAATGCTTTCTCCGGCATTTTCTCTACCATAGGACTCTTGATTCCCATTACTTCAAGCTCCAGCCAGAGTCCCGGAATCATTCCTTTTGAACGGATATAGTCGATCACTTCTTTGATCCCACCCGGGAAACGTTTCTGAGATGGTTTCCATTCACCTACCGCATCCCACCAGAATCCATCGGCATACCAGCCGGCATCAATGCAGAAATATTCACATCCTGCTTTCGCTGCTGCATCGATCAGCGGGAATTCTTTCTCTGTAGTTGGATCTGCCCAGAGACAGTTCATATAATCATTGAAAATAACTCCAAGCTTTTCATTATCCTGATTTTCTCTGCGGAGCGCTCTTCTGTATTTCGTCAGTTCTTTTGCCATATTTCCAAGGTCACCAGTCACTGCACCTACACCTGCAGGTACTGTAACAAATTTATCTCCCGGTTTCAGGTCTTTAAACCAATGGGACTGCTGTTCCGTCGGACCGCTGAGCTGTACATACAGATGATTGGTAAAATCACTGACTTCCCAGTGCCAGGAACCGTTATGTTCAATCTGCCAGAACAGTCTGCTGCCTGTTTCTGTATTTCTCACATACCCCATTGGAATGTAACTCTTTGCAGACCAGTTTCCTGTATTGGTGATCTCAAAAGCTTTGGATGAGCGGACAGGTGCATTGAGCTGTGCAAATTCCATGCCGACCTCTGGAAGAGAATATTCTCTTACCTGAAGTTCCTTCTGCCATGCATTATGTACCACTCCGATACGGATCTTCTCATCAGGAGTCAGGATGCCTTCCTTCTCTACTCCATTCAGATTAAATGTAGAAACATATTCCAGAGTCTGCACTTCCGTACCTGTATTCTCAACCTCGCACCAGCATCTTACAACTGCAATCCCGTCAAAGAACTGAAAATGATTGATTGCCTGTAAGCCGGACTCTTCATCTGCAGTACAGATTTCCAGTTTTCTTCCTGTTTCATTTCTCTCATCTTTGTGGCTCACATATTTCATCCGATAGCCCGGTGCAGTTACGATATATTTTGTTCCGTGGCGCTCTTCCGGTCTGTCGTAGCCTGCTGCTTCTAACTCTACCAGTCTACAGCCATTTTCTTCATAGTCATTCTTCAGTGTCTTCTCATCAAATGGCAATGCGGAAAAATGCAGCAGACGGACCCCGCCGTCCTCTCTGATCTTCCATACCATGTAAATTCCATTCTCATGAATCTTAAATACTTTCTCCATCCTCTTCCTCTTTTCTGCATATTAACTGCAAAACATTAGCTTACATTTTTCTTTATTTATCGGACGACTGCCAGACAATAACACCATATCTTTTAGCCATTATCCGTTTATACCAGAATGCACAATCAATACCTAGTCACTTCTGCCGTCATATGTATTACTTCTGCAACATTCTTACACTTTCCCGCTCTATCAACTGCACTTTCGTTTTATAAATATAATCAGAACACTCTTCTCCCTGAATCAGTTTCATCAATATATCCACAGCCACATCCGCTTTCTCTTCCACATCAATCCTCATAGTAGTAAGTTCCGGATATACGATTGTTGCAAAGACATCGTCATCGATTCCCGCGACTGAAAACTCTTCCGGCACACGTATGTGATTTCTGCGAAGAAAAGAAATCATCTCTGCTGCATTTCTGTCCGTGGAAAAGAACAGCGCGGTATCTGTTCCTGCATATTTCAGCAATTCCCTGTATACTTCCTGTCTTCCTTCCATTTCTACCGGAAGCCATCTGGTATCCAGTTCACACCCTCTGTTCTCTGCCGCTATTTTAGTTCCCTGATATCTTCGGTAATCTGCGCCATGTTTATCATTTGCCAGATAAATAATCCTCCTGGCCCCGTGAGAAATCAGATATTCTCCCATTGTCATGCCCGCCTTTTCATCTTCAGAAGTCACAACATAGAACTTCTCTTCTTCCTTCGGCAATTCTCCCATATCAATGGCAACCATAGGTTTATCAGAAAGCCCTGCAATCTTTTTACAGTATGTAAAAGGCATGGAAATAGAAATGATCCCATCTACATTCCAGCCAAGAGTCATCTTCTCAATTTCTTCCACATTCTTATCTGAGAAGATCATAATATAATAACCCTTCTCTCGCAGAATCTGCTCCAGTCTGCCGATGATCCTTCCATAAAATGGGTTCTCATATGCTGATCCTTTTGCAAATGCCGGCGTGTTGATCAAAATGCTGATGATCTTTGAGCTCTTATTGGTCAGCGCATTCAGGCCCAGTCTGGGGATGTAGTTATTCTCCGCCAGAAGTTTCTCTATTCGTTCTATTGTCTCAGCTGAAACCCTGGCAGTCTTTTTATGCAGGACATTTGATACAGTCGTTGTGCTCACTCCTGCCATTTCTGCAATCTGTTTAATCGTTACCATGCGTATTCATTTCCTTCCATTTTATGAGCAGACAAAATTTCCCGACTGCTATTCCTGTCAAATATTTTGAAGTAATATCAGTATACTACATGTATACAGAGAACTGCCACATATATCTTGCATAAACCGGAAACTTTGTGGTAATATTCTCCAAAAATAAAACTATTACCTGCCGTCTTTCAGAAATTCATCTGATTCCACTTTTCAGTTAAACACTTTCACAGACGCAGATTACAACTTTAATCAGGAGGTATCATTATGTGTACAGCAGCAACTTATAAAACAAAAGATTTCTACTTCGGTCGAACCCTTGATTACGAATTTTCCTACGGTGATGAAATCACCATCACACCAAGAAACTACCCATTCCACTTCCGTCACTCTGACAAAGTCCTTGACTCTCACTATGCTATCATCGGCATGGCCCATGTAGCCGGAGACTATCCGCTCTACTATGATGCCATTAACGAAAAAGGTCTCGGCATGGCAGGTCTGAATTTCGTAGGAAACGCAGCCTATGCAGAACCAGTATCAGACAAAGAAAACGTAGCCCAGTTCGAATTCATCCCATGGATTCTCAGCCAGTGCGCCACCTTAGAAGAAGCCCGCCAGAAACTCTCCACCATGAACCTCACCAACACTCAGTTCAGCGAAAACTTCCCATGTGCCCAGCTCCACTGGATCCTCGCAGATGCTTCCGGCTGCCTTGTTATTGAATCTATGAAAGACGGCCTTCACATCTACGAAAACCCTGTAGGTGTCCTCACCAACAACCCGCCATTCCCACAGCAGATGTTCCAGCTCAACAACTACCAGTCCCTCTCCCCACGTCAGCCTGAGAACACCTTCGCCCCAGGATTAGAACTTCAATCCTACAGCCGCGGCATGGGCGCCCTCGGCCTCCCGGGAGACCTCTCCTCCGCCTCCCGCTTCGCCAAAGTCGCCTTCACCAAAATGAACTCCCGATCCGGTGACTCCGAAGCAGAAAGCATCAGCCAGTTTTTCCATATCCTCGGCTCCGTAGATCAGCAGAGAGGATGCTGTGAAGTAGACGAAGGAAAATACGAGATCACCCTCTACACCTCCTGCTGCAATGTAACCAAAGGAATCTACTACTATACCACCTACGAAAACCACCAGATATCAGCAGTAAACATGAACCATGAAAACTTAGACTCCGCCACCCTGATCCGCTACCCGGTTCTCACAGAACAAAAGATTCATTTTCAGAATTAATTTAACCAAATCAAGCAAGTAGCGAAGCGGATGATTTTATCCGCTTGACTAAATACCCCTGTTTATTAAAAAACAACTTTTATCAAAAAATTTTCAATATAAAACAATAAATAAAATAAGCGATAAAGCAGCACATACCCGAAACACCGTAAATCCATCCCACAATCCCCCAACACCCAGTACCGAAAAAAAGCCACCGCGAACACGCGGTGACTTTTTTGACCCAACCTGGCGAATCCGCCAGGTTAATAACTTTCCACACAAAAAAACCTTGCGCTCCTAAAAAAAGCGCAAGGGGTGTCCAGAGGGGACGCTGCTCAAGCGTCCCCTTTGGGATTTTCCTACCGTTTATCAAAACGCTAAATTTCTTTATGACTCGTAACCCTAAGTCGTGCCATAGCTCTGGACAGAGCTAGCTGATTCATATGATACTCCTGAATACTCTGCTTCTGTCTCATCTGCTCTTCTGCTCTCTCCTTCGCTTCCTGTGCCCTGCGGATATCAATCTCCTCAGGACTCTCTGCCGTCAGACAGAACAGCTTCACACGGTTATTGATCATCTCCACAAACCCACTGCTCACAGCCAGAACATGCTTTGTGCCATCAGCTTCCTCGAAACGCATTTCACCCGGAATGATAGCAGCAACAATATTCTCATGCTGTGCCAGAAAAGCCTGCTCACCATCAACAGCCGGAATTGTCAGGGTTTTGGCACGTCCTGCAAACGCCAGCTTATTACTGGCATAAATCTCAAGACCAAATGTATCTGCCATATCAAGTACTCCCTCTCAGCAATTACTCCTGACCCATCTCAGTCTTTGCTTTCTCGATGACATCCTCAATTGTACCAACATTGAAGAAAGCATTTTCCGGATACTGATCCATCTCACCATCAACGATTGCCTTGAATCCACGGATGGTTTCTTTCAGAGGAACATATTTACCCTTGATACCTGTGAAGTTCTCAGCTACATGGAACGGCTGAGAAAGGAACTTCTGGATCTTTCTTGCACGGAATACAGTGCTCTTATCCTCTTCAGAAAGCTCTTCCATACCAAGAATAGCAATGATGTCCTGAAGTTCTTTATATTTCTGAAGGATTTCCTGTACTTTACGTGCTACTTCATAATGTTCTTCACCTACAACATCCGGCTCCAGGATACGGGAAGTAGATTCCAGCGGGTCAACGGCCGGATAAATACCCTGCTCTACGATCTTTCTGGAAAGAACGGTTGTTGCATCCAGATGAGCAAATGTAGTTGCAGGAGCCGGGTCAGTCAGGTCATCGGCAGGTACATAGACAGCCTGTACAGATGTTACAGAACCATCCTTAGTAGACGCGATACGTTCCTGAAGTTCACCCATCTCAGTAGCCAGTGTTGGCTGATAACCTACGGCTGAAGGCATACGTCCAAGAAGGGCGGAAACCTCGGAACCAGCCTGTACAAAACGGAAAATATTATCAATGAAAAGAAGCACATCTCTGTGTTCCTCATCTCTGAAGTACTCAGCCATTGTCAGTCCGGTTTCAGCAACACGCATACGGGATCCCGGTGGCTCGTTCATCTGTCCGAACACTAAGGCTGTTTTTTCAAGAACACCGGACTCTTTCATTTCTGACCATAAGTCGTTACCTTCACGGGAACGCTCTCCAACACCTGTGAAAATGGAATATCCGCCATGCTCTGTGGCAATGTTCTGGATCAGCTCCTGAATCAGGACTGTCTTACCAACACCGGCACCACCGAACAGA
Organism: Blautia sp. HCP3S3_D9; assembly: GCF_052063845.1. Classification (NCBI taxonomy): domain Bacteria; kingdom Bacillati; phylum Bacillota; class Clostridia; order Lachnospirales; family Lachnospiraceae; genus Blautia; species Blautia sp. HCP3S3_D9. The sequence continues at coordinate 36,281 of NZ_JBQHWS010000014.1, read as the reverse complement.
CCGATCTTACCACCTTTTGCATATGGTGCAAGAAGGTCGATAACCTTAATACCTGTTTCCAGGATTTCTACAGCCGGTTTCTGATGTTCGAAATCCGGCGGATCTCTGTGGATGACCCATTTCTGTTCTCCCTCAAGGGAAGGACCGTCATCTACTGTATCACCAAGTACGTTAAATAAACGTCCCAGTGTCTTATCACCTACAGGAACCTTAATGCCGCTTCCTGTGGCGATGACTTCTCTGTCACGCTGTAAGCCTTCGCTTGCGCTCAGCATAATGCAGCGTACCATATTGTTTCCCAGATGATGGGAAACTTCCATTACACATCTTTTACCGTTGTTCTCTACCTCAAGGGCATCCTTGATCTCAGGAAGATTTCCATCTTCAAAAACAACGTCTACAACAGGTCCCATAACCTGTACAATTTTACCTTTGTTCATCGTCGTCACTTCCTTTTTTGTGCTTTTGCACCGCTGACAATCTCAGTGATTTCCTGTGTGATGGCAGCCTGACGCGCACGGTTGTACTCAATGGATAATTCCCTGAGCATCTTCTTTGCACTATCCGTAGAGGACTGCATTGCCATCATTCTGGCATTATTTTCACTGGCATACGCTTCTACAAGACATCCATAGATCAGACCGGTCAGGTAATTTGGGATCATGGTATTCAGAAGTACATCGGCTGATGGTGACAGCACGATTTCCTCCTGTGGCATATCCGCAAGCATTGCCTGATTTGGCAGGAACTCTGCTTTCTTCAATGGAAGAAGCTGCATATTCACCGGCTCCATGGCAACTGCACTCTGCATCTCCGTATAGAAAATACGGACTTCGTCCAGTTCTCTGTCCAGGAACGCTCTGACAATCTCCTCTGAGATCAGACGCGCTCTGTGCATGGTCGGTTTCTGTACTGTATATGGAAAGTTCTCTGCGATATCCATATGTTTCTTCGTGAAATACTGACGGCCTACCATACCCAGCACATAAAGCTTGCAGTGCTCATGTTCTGCCATAAACTGTTCTGTCATTTTCTGGATATTATGGTTATAGGCACCTGCCATACCCTTATCACCGGTAACTACGATACAGCCGATCTTACGGTCTTCCTCCGCAATCTTATGACGGATACTGAAAAAAGGATGCTCTGTATCCGGCATATGACGCAGGATTCGGGAAATTGCTGCCTGCATATTATAGTAATACGGCTCTGTATCAGACAGGATTCTTTTGGCCTTCTGCATCTTGGATGAAGAGATCATATACATGGCATTGGTGATCTTCATGGTGTCCTGAATGCTTTTCATTCGAGTCTGAATCTCTTTCGTACTGCCCATATCAACACCTACCTGCTCTTATCTGCAAATTCTTCTGCCACTTTCACGATCTTTTCTGCCAGTTCATCCGGAAGCTGTCTCTTCTCCTCGATCTCTCTTCCGATTTCCGGATAAGCACTGTCAAAGTAGTCCAGCATATCTCTCTGATACTTCTTCATCTTCTTGGTTTCCACGTGCATCATTGCCTTGTGTGTTGCCGCACAAAGAGTGATGACCTGTTCATGAAGACTTAACGGGCTTGAAAGCGGCTGTTTCAGAAGTTCCATAAGTCCGCTTCCGTATTTCAGTTGCTGAGTTGTAGCCTCGTCCAGATCAGAACTGAACTGTGTAAAGATTTCCATCTCACGATACTGAGCCAGATCGATACGGACACTTCCTGCTGCTTTCTTCATGGCTTTTGCCTGTGCAGCACCACCAACTCGGGATACGGAAAGACCTACGTTAACCGCCGGACGCATACCGGAGTTAAACAGATCACTCTCCAGGAAAATCTGACCATCTGTGATGGAAATAACGTTTGTAGGAATATATGCGGAAAGGTCACCTGCCTGTGTCTCAATGATAGGAAGTGCAGTGATAGAACCACCGCCGGCCTTTTCATTCAGACGGCTGGAACGCTCCAGTAATCTGGAATGGAGATAGAATACATCTCCAGGATAAGCCTCACGTCCCGGTGAACGTTCCAGAAGCAATGACAGTGCACGATATGCAACTGCATGCTTGGATAAATCATCATAAACCATTAATACATCTTTTCCCTTATACATGAAGTACTCAGCAAGTGCAGTACCTGCATAAGGAACAATATACTGAAGCGGTGCACAGTCACTGGCTGTAGAGGAGAATACTGTTGTATAGTCCATAGCACCGTGTTTCTCCAGAGTAGATACGATCTTAGCTACTGTGGAAGCTTTCTGTCCGATTGCAACATAGATACAGATTACATCTTTGCCTTTCTGGTTCAGAATGGTATCCAGTGCAACGGAAGTCTTACCTGTCTGTCTGTCACCGATGATCAGCTCACGCTGGCCACGGCCGATCGGGAACATGGAGTCAATGGAAAGAATACCTGTTTCCAACGGAACTGTTACAGATTTTCTCTCAATGATCCCAGGTGCCGGATTCTCTACCGGGCGATACCCATCTGCCTTGATCTCGCCTTTACCATCGATCGGTGCTCCCAGAGCATTTACAATCCTTCCGATAAAAGCGTCACCTACAGGCACACCTGCCTGTTTCTGGGTTCTTGCCACCTTTGTTCCTTCTTTGATTCCTGTATCTTTACCGAACAGGATACATCCGATGCTGTTTGCACGGATATCCTGAACCATACCTTTCAGACCATTCTCAAAGGTTACAACCTCGCCATACATAGCATGATCAATACCATGTACCGTGGCGATACCATCTCCTACGGAGATGACTGTTCCTACTTCCTGGTCCTTGCTGATTTCGTCATAATTCTTAATTTCTTCTTTCAGAATCGAAATGATTTCATCTGGATTCATTGCAGCCAACTTTTATTCACCTCCGTGTCAATTTCTGTCTTAAATTGTTATAACGTCCGCGGAGACTCCAGTCGAACTCTTTGTCTCCGGCAGAAAGAATGAAGCCTCCGATCAAAGATTTGTCTTCTCTGAGAGTAAGGATTACTTCCTTTGCTCCAAATTCCCTGCGAAGGAAATCTTCCATCTTCTCTTTCTGGGCTTCTTCCGGTTTTGTTACATATGTGAGAACAGCTTTCAGGATTCCTTTCTGTTTACGGCTGTAATCGCCGTATGCTTCCAGGATATCATAAATGCTGCTGATTTTCTGATATTTACAGGTCACCTTCAGGAAATTTTTCATCTCCTGTGGGAATACCCTGTCAATTACATGTTCTTTTTCTTTTAAAGAAACCAGCGGATTCTCAAGAGCACCCTTTAACTGCGGGGTACTCCTGAAAATCTTTTCTGTCTCCAAAACAGCTTCTTCCGGGACAGAAAGCTCATATAATGCTTTTGCATAATTAATGCTTGTTTCCGTCATTGGAATCACCTGCCTCTTTTATAAACTGGTCATAAAGGGACAAATCCTGCTGACTGCTGTTTTTCTCTCCCATGATCTTTGAGGCTGCATCCAGCGCGATCTCTGCCACTCTGCTTTCCATAGCCTTCATAGCATTTTCCTGCTCTGTCCTGATATCTGCCTTTGCTTTGTCAAGCATTGCACCAGCCTGTGTGTTTGCATCTTTTACAATACGCTCAGCCTGTACTTTTGCCTCATCCTTTGCCTGGTTTACAATACGCATGGATTCGTCTTTCGCAGATTTCAGTGCATCTTCATATTTGCCTTTCAGTTCATATGCCTGTTCTTCTGTATCTTTGGCACTTGCGAACTGCTGATCGATCATGTTTTTTCTCTGCTCCATCACATTGAGGATCGGACCAAATAAGAACTTTTTCATTAAAAGATAAAGAACAATCAGGTTAATAATTGTAAAGACCAGGTTGATGTTAATCTCGATCACCTGTCCCACCTGCCTTTCTTAGTTATTCTTTATCCATCAATTAGCCAAGCATGATAACGATCAGAAGACCGATAACGAAACCGTAAATAGCTGTTGCCTCGGCAAGGGCACATCCTAAAAGAAGTGCTTTACTGATCTTGCTTTCTGCTTCCGGCTGTCTTGCGATTGCTTCTACTGCTTTGGATGTTGCCATACCAATACCAATACCTGCTCCAATACCTGTCATAACTGCGATTGCTGCTCCGATAGCTACTAACATAACTCTTTCCTCCTGTTGTTCAACTAGAATAAACTAAATATTACAAATCTCTTTTTGTGAACTGCTATCCTCTTCTATATCGCGATTGCGGATAACAGTTTATCACTGTTTTTTTCTGTCGTTGTTTATGTAATTTGAATTTATGTAAAAACAGATAAACAGTAATTCTTATTTATTCGATGGCTTCCTTAATGAACAGTGAAGTCAGGAATACAAATACATAAGCCTGGATGAATCCGTCAAAGAAATCAAAGTACAGGCTGAATGGGATAGGAAGAATCGCCGGGCATATAAACTCGAGGAGTTTCATGACCACATAGCTTCCTAATACATTACCAAAAAGTCGCATACAAAGTGATGTCGGACGAATGGCGATCTCAAGAATATTGATCGGCAGCATAACCGGTGACGGTTCTGCAAAGCTCTTAAGAAAACCTTTCAAACCTTTCTTGTGAAATCCTGCATACTCGATCAGGAAAATACTTGTGATTGCCAGACCGATGGTACAGTTTAAATCCTTTGTAGGCGGTACAAATCCAAACACACCGAAAATGTTTGCTATTCCAATGTAAATGACAACCGTCATCAGATAGGGAATATATATTTTTCCCTCTTCTCCAAGGATATCCTTAAAGAAGTCATGAAGAAAACCGACGCCTGCTTCTAAGAGGAGCTGTTTCTTACCGGGATTCTCCACACTCAGGTTTCTCACGAGCACCAATGACAAAATTAAAAGCACTGCCATGATGATCCATGTCACTGCTACTGATTCTGCGATCGGTATTCCTCCAAACACTGGTATGGTAAAAACTGTCTTACATTGAAGTTCTTCCATTAACGTGCTTGCTAAATTACCCGTTTCTTTTCCCTCCTTTTCTATTCTGAATCGCTGAAAGACATTCACACTCTCTTATCATGTCCGTCTTAGATGTCTTTCCCCGGTGTCCGTCTTAGATGCCTCTTCCTGAAGTCTGTCCCTGCTGTCTTTACCTGCCGCCTGCCTTAGATGTCTCTTCCTGAAGCCCGTCTGTGATGTCCTTACCTGCTGTCTGTCTCAGATGTCTTAGTTTAGTCGAAAGTCTGAAAGCTCCTGACCATATATATGATCCGTGAGAAATATAAAACCTTTCTAAAAGTTTCATAAATTCTTTCAGCGATTCAAGATTTTGAGATTATTATATTCGAATCTGTTAAAAAGTCAACAATCATTTTGACTGTTTTAGACAAAAAGAGATTGTTTTTTTGTGCATTGTAACCATTTCTTTTTTTAATTTTACTTTTTTTCTCAATTACAATAGTGCATTTTCACGGAAAAAGGCTGTTTTTCTTTGACTGAACTGTGAAGCGATGATATTATTTTATATAGTTTTTATATAAATTTTATATTACTTCACTTACCAATTTGTAGATTGGTAATACCATTTATTTATATCAGCATTCACTATTATATAAAAAATATAAAAGGGAGTTATACTATGCAGATCATTTGTCTTGGAGACAGCATTACCGACTGCGGTCATTTACTCGATGATTTTCCTCTGGGTAATGGATATGTGCAGATGCTTGCAGAAATGTTTCAGAAAGAAATTCCCGGCAGACGGACAGATTCATATTCTGACAACTCCAGATCGTTTTTATCAAATACAGTACAAATTAAAAACTACGGATTCGATGGCTTCACCATATCAAGAGTCCTGGACAATATCCGCCAGCACCGGATTTCCCTGCACCGTTCTCCTGTTGTAACGCTGCTGATCGGCATTAATGATATCGGGCTGATGATGAATACAAACCGCACTGCTTCTCAGCAGAAACAAATGATGGCAGAATTCTCTGAGCATTACGATGAATTGCTGAAGCTGCTCACTGCAGATGCCAGACAGGTAATCCTTATGGAGCCATTTATCTTTCCGCATCCGGAAGAATATCAGACATGGATTCCACATGTTCGTACCATGTCTGACCTTATCCAGAATCTTGCTGCAAAATACCGGCTGCCATTTGTGCCACTGCATGATGATCTGAATAAAATAACAGCTGAACAGGGATTTGATGCAATTACTATAGACGGCATTCATCTTACCGCCCATGGACATGAATTGCTTGCCCGTAAATTATATCCCCTCGTTCTGGAGACAATCGCCGGATAAATGATTGTTCACTTCACGCCCGGCAAAGTGCTTCATAACGAATATTATAATAAACGAAAGTTTTCTTGCACATCGTTTCTAAACTCTGTATAATTCTAAAAAGACACTTTTGCATGCCTGTGGATTTCTGTAAGTTTTCTATAACAGAGAACCGTTATGGCATCTTCATGCATAAACATGCATTTGTGGACTCATATTGAAAGGAGTCTTCCTTATATTATGGAAACTACAATTAAACAGATTGAAGATATGTCTCTGAACGCCTGGCCGTCTCACAAGATGGAACTGTATGACGGCTGGATCCTGAGATTTTCTTATTTTTATACACACAGAACCAATAGCGTAGAGCAATTCGGCAATTCTACTCTTACATGGAGAGAGAAAATCCCATACTGTGAAAGCGTATATAAACGCCTGGGAACACCGGCTGTATTTAAGATCAGCCCTCTTGTTTCTCCTGACTTTGATTATGTTCTGGAGAACCGTGGATATGCCATCCAGCATACCACCAATGTCATGGCGATGAGCATGAATGCCGCGCGTCTGGACGCTCCGTATCCGGACGTAACGTTCTACGATAACATTCCATCTGAATGGATTGAAAGTCTGTTTCGCTTAAAGAACACTACCAACCCCGTTCACCGCAAAGTCGTTCCATCCATGTATCAGGCGATCCTCAAAGAAACTATCTGCGCCTGCATCCGTATGGACGGCCAGATCATTGCAACCGGACTCGGCATTCTGGACAGAGATTACATCGGGATCTATGCCATCCATGTAAAAGAAGAATATCGCAAACACGGCTATGCACGCCAGATCTGTACCGGACTTCTGAAAGAAGGGATAAAGAAAGGTGCGCAGAATGCATACCTTCAGGTTGTAGAGGGAAATGACAATGCCCGTGCACTGTACAAATTGCTCGGATTCAACCAACTTTATACTTACTGGTTCCGTGTACAGCCGGATGAGAACGGTAACTATCCACCAGAAAAATAAAATGCTCTGATCATGGCAGGCATGTCCCCGCCCACTGTTCATTGCTTTTCACAATTGAAGCAGAAGATTTACTTGATTTGATTAAGTTTCAGAATATAATAAAAACAGACTCTCTGTAAAGTACTTCATATTTTACTTTACAATGAGTCTGTCTTTTTATATCATAACTTTCTTCTTTTTCGGGGAATCGATTGATATGTAATTAACATAGTCCGCGCAAAACCATGTTTTCTTAACTATCTTATCAGTCCATTATTCAAGTCTTAATTCTATCTCAATTATACGGTTTTGTTCTTCAGCACTGCAGGTGCCGCATTCTCAACAACCATTGCTGTCAGCGGGCTGAAATACAGCAGGCAGGTCAGTACACAGTAGATCGGGATCATGATCGCGAACTGTACCAGTCTTCCAGGCATGATCGCGTAGAAGTTATATCCAAGCATAATTACAAGTCCTGCTGTTGTAAATACCAGAGAGCTGAGAACCGCTGTTACTACAATAGATACGCAGATGCCAACTGTCTTTCCTGTTTTCTTCTTGTTTGCAAATAACGGTTTTGCAAGAGCAGGAAGAACGCCCCAGAGAACTGCTGCAACTGTAATAAACGGGTTTACTGCATATCCTTTCATAAAACATCCGATGATATCTGCACATAATCCACAGACACCACCAGCTACCGGGCCAAGCCACAGACCTGCAAGAATTGTACTTACACTTCCTACAGAAATACGGTATGCACCGAGATCAATCACCAGAACTCGTGTGAGTACCAGATGCATGGCGATCAGAAGAGCCATGAACACCAATGTTTTTACATTCCAATATTGTTTTTTCTGCATAATAAAAACACCTCCATAATGTGTTTAAAAAATAGAGTAGTTACCATAAATAATAATCCCTCCACATTATGAGATGTCCTCATATGTAGCAACGGGTGCGGAAATCATATCGTAAGCAGCACGCTTTCTACTTTTCGTTTCACGGCGACTCCCCAGCCTGTGAACACTTGACGCATAAAATCCTACTTCGCTATTATTTATTTATCGAAATTATATCACAATCCATAGAAATTTCAATATATTTTTCGTTATTATTTTGTCAAATTTATAGTCTGTTTATTGTACATATTTCACGAAAACCAGTTACTGTCAGCTCACAGCAGCACACTTCCCAGAATCTTATCAGTTCTGTCAGATATTCGTAATCCGTTTTACTACTTCTCCATAACCCAATAACTCTTTCGCAGTTTTCCTTAAACAGCGAACAAAAAACTCACATAAAATAACCGCATATACTAATACTATCCATTATACAGACAGATGGATCACATCTGCTATAATCATGGAGGTAAAAAAATGTCAGAAAAGCGTAAAAATAGCTGCCAAAATCCTTACAATGTATGTTATGATAATTACCTGAATACCAACGCCTGTACAGAATGTACCGGCCTGATATCTACTCCTGCCAAAGACAATGACGAATGGGAAAACTACCGGAAAATTTTTGACTTTATCCCAGATCCGCCTGAAGATGATATCTCTTCTCATAAATAATTATGTTTTGAGATCATTGCACTGCACCTGGCAGGAATAATGCTCAAACGAATGATTTATCGGAGGTCCTGTCTTTACTATGAAAAAACTGCTTGCTGCATGTGTCTGTACCGTTCTCACTTTCTCTGTGACCGGCTGCAGCCCTGGAACTGTACTGGAACAATTTACATCTACCGGAGATACTTCTGCCCGGGAAATCGCTTCTTCAACTGATACCACCACTACAACCGAATCCAAAGACCGCGTTTATATGGATGAGATTTCCGGTACTCTACAGGATTTTTCCGGAAGCCAGCTCATCCTGAATACAGACGATGCATCTTATGTATTCAATGTTTCCAACGCCACACTGGAGTGTAAAGGCGGAATGATCACCGGTGATGAGATCAGTATTATTTATGAAGGACAGCTCTCCAATACAGATACAAGCAGTGTTCGTGTTCTGAAAGTAGTGGATGAATTCCACAAGAAGAACAAACTGAAGAAACGTACTGCTCACGGGCAGGTCATATCTCTGACCTCCAATACGATCACCATAAAAAATAAAAAAGGCAAAACTGCTACTTACCCGATCACCGGAACGAAACAATATTATCAGAACGGCATCAAATCCGGCGACTGGGTCTACCTTACCTTTAAAGGTGAATTTCCGGATACTTCTGATGATTCCTCTGCGTCTTTAAACGCTAGTCATCTGAAAGTCCTGAGTATTTCCGACCTGAAAGACCTGCAGATTCCGGATCCGACACCTACACCTGAACCGACAGTTACACTGACACCGGAGCAGATTGCGAACCGTGAGAAACAGTTTCTGGTAACCATCCAGGCAGTAAATCTGAATATTCTTCAGGTTCTTCCTGCTGGCAGTGATACTCCGCTAAGCATTGATATGTCTGCAATTCCCGCTTATTTTGAGGGCGGAATTGCTCCCGGTTCTCATGCAAATGTGACTTATATTGGAAATCTGGAAGAGGACACTCTGGAGGGCATTCGTATCATTGCCGTAACCGGAGAAAATCCTGCCGGAATCGATGATAAACATATTTCCTTTACAGCAACCGGAACTATCATCGGAAGCACCGCTAATACGATCACCGTTCAGACCGACGATGGTGCAGTCGACACTTTCCGCATTGAAAACGCTCAGGATCTTACTGAAAGCGGTGTGGAATACGGCGACTATGTATGTGTTACTTTCCATCCGTCTAAATCAAAATCTTCTAATATTTATACTGCAGTCAAGATTCAGTATGCATAAGCCAAAAGCAGTCCATTTACAGTTTGTACGCTGTAGAATGAACTGCTTTTGTTATTACCGTCTGATAAATTTCTTTTTAATTTCTGATTCACCATCTGAAAGCCAGTGACAGACAATATCACTTTCTTCCAGAATTTCTGTAAACGATTTCATTTCATCCTGAATTCCTTTTCCATGAAAAACCCGGTAAGCCCCTGCGTCACTGCCCGGAGCAACCTTTACTCCAAGTTTAAATGCCTTTCTGACATTCTCTTCTGCAAATTCTATGATCGGCTTCAGCGTTTCATCCGCATAACGCCCGTCACCCAGAAGATTACGCACTGTGACCAGCGTCGGAACCCATACTGTATCACTCTCTGCCAGCATGTTAAGACTTTCTTCATTCATGTAGTTCCCATGCTCCAGACTGTCCACACCGGCTTCCACTGCTGCCTGAACACCATAGTCCCCGTTAGTATGAGACATCACGGCCATACCCTCTTCATGTGCAATATGTACCATCTCTTTCACTTCAGCCGCATCCAGCGGTGTTCCCGTGACAGCTCCGTGTGCATTGAAATCCATGATTCCTGTAGTCATGATCTTAATAAAATCCGCACCTGCATTTATCGCCTCAAGCACACGACCATGAAATTCCCGCATTGTTGCAAAGCTTTTTCCAACAATGGAACCATAGTGTCCCTCTTTGTGGATTGCAAATACAGGAGTCCGGTAATCAATACCGTATTCCGGCGCAAGTTCTTTCGCTCTCGCGGAAACGCCCAGTGCATCGCCACCATCACGTACAAAAGTAATATCTCTGTCCTGATAAGCTTTCAGATGCTCTCTTATTATCTGGTCATCCGGACCATTCTTATGCATATCAATTGCCTGACGGTAATTCACACCATCCATAATTATATGCGCATGACATTCTCCAAACATTGCTCTTTTCCTCTGATTTATACCTTTTATCCTGCTATCCACACTCCCTATGCAGAAACATATTGCATCACATATTATCTGCATACAGACTGCTCAGCTCCTAAACTATTTCTCAAAGAAATTACGGATTTCCGTCTCTGTTGCCTGTACAGACCCCTGCACAAAGAATGGCTTTCCGCCGCCCCTTCCATTTAATGCAGCATTCATTTCTTTTGTATACTGGCGAAGATCTCCGTCAATCTCACCCATTGCATATTTATAGCTTCCATCTTCATTTTTGGAAAATACTGCGCAGCATCCCTGGCAGGTGTTCATCACTGCATCTGCAAGTTTACGTACAGAATCTGCTTCCAGTCCCTCTTTGAAGATCAGGACACTTCCTGCACCTTCCCACTTCTTTGCCTCTGCCTGGAACATTTCTTCCTCCATACGGGCTGCCTGTCCTTTCAGGCGGAAGTTCTCATCATGCAGACGCTGTACTGCATCTGCTGTCTTTTCCATCTTTGCAGAAAGCTTTACGGAAATCTGGTGGTTCTGCTCATTTACCATATTCAGATAATCCAGAACACGTTTACCGCAGATCATCTCCATACGGATACCATCACGGAACTTCACTACAGAGAGAAGTTTCACCATTCCAATCTCCCCTGTATGAGTTACATGAGTTCCACAACATGCACATACGTCCACTCCCGGGAAAGTCACGATACGAACCTGTCCGGTCAGTTCTTTCTTGCTTCTGTAATCCAGAGCCTGAAGTTCCTCTGCAGTCGGATAAGTGATCTGTACTTCTTTATCTTCCCAGACTCTCTCATTCACTTCCTGCTCGATTTCTGCCAGCTGAGCTTCATCCAGCATACCATTCAAATCTACAGTGATCACATCACCTCCCATATGGAAACCTACATTATCATAACCATACTTTGCATGGATAATACCACTGACCATATGCTCTCCTGAATGCTGCTGCATCAGATCAAAACGGCGTGTCCAGTCAATCTTTCCTTCAACCTTCACACCCACTTCCAGAGCCTTGTCCGTATAATGGAGCAATTCACCATCCTTCTCATGAACCTCTGTTACCTTCGCATCACCCAGAGTTCCTACATCACTCGGCTGACCGCCGCCTTCCGGATAGAAAGCACTCTCGTCCAGAATTATTGCGTAGCCTTTTTTCCGCTCTCTGCACTCTACAACGGTTGCTGTGAATTCTTTTTTATATACATCTTCATAATATAAACGTCTTGTCTCTGTCATTGTTTGTTATTCTCCTTTTACGGACTATCTTAGAGTATGTACTCTCATTTGTCCTCAAGTATAGAGCAAAACTATCTACTTATCAAGACTATCTATAGAAGATATTAATCATGCAAGCACATCGTTATTATTCACAGTTATTATTCACAGTTATTATTCACACCGTCCTCAGTAACATTACATCCATTATAGTTTCTTTAAAACTTTTCTAAGATATGAATCCATTCCTCCCTCTTCTGCGTTATAATTAAATGAACAGGGACAAAGGAGACAGTAATGATCACAGAAAAACAATATCTGGAATATCTGATTACGCAATACCAGAACTTAATATACTCGATCTGCCTGAAGTCCGTCGGTAATCCATTTGATGCCGAGGATCTTACTCAGGAAGTATTTCTGTCTGCCTATAAGAACCTGTCCCGTTTTGATGGCACTTATGAGAAAGCCTGGCTAAGTAAGATCGCAGTTCGGAAATGTCTGGACTATCTGAAAGCCGCCGGGCGCCGCAGTATTCCTACTGAGGATACATACTTTTCTCAGCTTCCGGATCAGCAGTCTTCTCCTGAAGATGAATACATGCTTACAGACTCCGATGCCCGGGTAAGGGCATTATGTATGCAACTGAAAAGTCCTTACAAAGAAGTTGCTTATGCTCATTTCTGTCAAGAACTGTCTGTATCCGAAATCGCACACCGTACAAACAAAAATCCGAAAACGATCCAGACCCAGCTCTACCGTGCAAGAGCTATGTTAAAAAAGATGCTTGAAAGGAGTGATTAGATGCATATTGATAAAAACGATTTAATAGAATTTGACAACAGTACTATGAACACTCAGGAAGTCATCGAGTTTCTATCGCATCTGGATCACTGCGATTCATGTCTCGATCAGATGATAGAACAGGAAAGCCACAGTTTGGCCACTGCTCCCTCCTATCTGACAGAGCAGATATTAAATAAAACTGATTCCGGCGAAATACAATTCGCAAGGGCTGCAGATAAAGCTTCGCGCAAGGTCCAGCTTTTGCGATACAGCCTGCAGACTGCTGCCGGTGTCGCGGCTGCACTGCTTCTTCTGTTCAGCATTCCGAGTGTAGATTTCTCAGAATTGAGATCAAATCATTATTCTACTCAGAGTGAACGTACCGTACCGGAACGCAGCGGCAACCAACTTTATGATTTTTCCAGAGGAGTGAACCAGAGCATCTGCGATGGTACCAGTTCTCTGGCTCAGTATATCAGTGATTTTTCCAGCAAAATAATGAATGGAGGCAAATAAAGTATGCAAAAACAAAAACGTGGATTCTGGCTTTTTATCTTTTCCTTAATCCCGGGCGCAGGAGAAATGTATATGGGATTTAAGAAGCAGGGACTCAGTATTATGCTGCTGTTCTGGGGTGTATTTGCTGTAGGCTCATTTACCGGAATGGACTGGCTTATCTTCCTGATCCCGATCATCTGGTTCTACAGCTTCTTTAATGTGCACAACCTGAAATCTCTCTCAGAGGAAGAATTCTATTCCATAGAAGACTCCTATGTCTTTCATATGGATGAACTGGCAGGAGATATCAGTTCTCTGGTCAGTCATCACAGGAAGCTGACTGCAATTCTGCTGATCATTCTCGGAGCTTCTATCCTGTGGAATAATATTGTAGATTTCTTCTACATGATCCTTCCAGGATATCTGGCCGATGTTCTTGGAACCTTCGCATATCATTTGCCACAGCTGGTAATTGCAGTATGTATTATTCTTGCAGGAATTTATATTCTTACCCGTAAGAAAGATGAACTGAATGATAAGCAGATAAACAGCCATAAGGAAGAAGAACATTACTGGACACCTTATCGCCCGTATCAGCAAAATATCAACGATATGCCTCATATGGACGTAAGCGCAAATACGCCTGCCACTCAGCAGCAGACAGAACCGCAGAATGCCGCACCTGTTGTTGATACTCTGTATTCGGAAATTACTTCCTCTGAACCAGAAGCAGAAAATAAAAATGTAGCTGAAAATCAGTCTGATTCTCTCAGTAATTCTGATTCCAGTTCAGACTCCCAGACTGCATGATAGTTACAGTCATAAAACAAAAAATCCGGTTCTCTTCAGATCAGATATCTATTTACCATTTACCTGATCCATTAAGACGAATGAATGCTTTCTTTTTACTGGACTAATTCGATTCAAACGAGAGTTCGCAATTGAAGCAGGGGACTTACTTAATTCGATTAAAAAATGCGACTCAGATATCCATCATATCTGAATCGCATTTTTCTTTTACACAGACACCGAAACTTCTCCAAAAGATAATATCGTCTCATGTCCGTTCTCTTCCCGTACTTTCAACCGTCCGTCGCTGCATATCTCTAATGCAAATGCCTTTCTGGAAGAGGTTCCATCTGTAATTGTAACCTGATGTCCCGGGATCATATTGTGCTCCACATAATCCGGGGACAGTTTCAAATCTTCGATTTCTTTTCTCAGTTCGTTTACGATCATTGCCGCTAATCTGTTACGGTCTGTTTTTTCTGCATCCTCACGACTCTGATAAAGTGCTCCGGCAACATCTTTCAATGATTCGGGCAGCATCTTCGGTTCCAGATAAATGTTCAGTCCCATGCCCACTACTACAAACTCTATATTTCCACTCTCAAAGTCGGTGACAGCCTCTGTGAGAATTCCGCAGACTTTTTTTCCATTATAGAACAGGTCATTGACCCACTTGATATCCAGCTGAATCCCGCAAATCTGCTCAACAGCCCTGTACACTGCCACTGCTGCCGCTGTAGTGATCAGCAGACTGTCATGTATGGTTCCCTGAGGTTTCAGGATCACACTCATATAAAGCCCCGCATCTGCCGGTGAATAGAACTCCCGTCCGCGTCTGCCTCTGCCTGCAGTCTGACTTCTGGCAATTACAAATGCGCCGTGCCTTGCTTCCCCGATCATAGCCTCTTTCTTAGCTGTCTGATTCGTGGATTCCAGTTCATCATAAATATCGATCCTAACCTCCGGATCATCCAAGAATAACCGGATTGCCTCCTGAGACAACCGATTGGTATCTTTTGCAAGCATATATCCTTTATTCGGTCCTGCCTCAATATGATATCCTTCTTCCCGAAGTGCCTTCACTGCCTTCCACACTGCCGCTCTGGTACATCCCAGCTCACCGGCAATACTCTCACCTGAGAGCACTTCCCCTTTATTCTTCTCTAACATTTCCAAAAGACTTGATTTTACAGTCATCTTTACCCCTTTTATGATATGTTCCATATCCTGTTATGATATATTTTTAATCATACCATTTCTGACAACTTTTGTCTAATATTTAGTAAAAATCCAAGCTTTTGTTACTGTTCACTCCGCGCCCAGCAACACGCTTCGTGATGCACAGACAAGTGAGTGGTATAGTTATTTCGAAAATGATGTATTAGTATTCCGACCTGATCAATTATCAGTCAGAATAGCGACTGCCCCTGAAAATACCACTATAAACCCAAAGATCAGGGCAATGATATCCGTGGAATGAAAATCAATATTAAAGATCATTCCCCCTGCGATCATCACCTCCAGAGTAACGATCACTCCCAGGATCACTGCCATTGTCTTTGAAAATTTGTGGTTCTTATTTCTTCTGATTCTCTGTGTGGTATTTGCTGTATTTGTCATTTCTTTCTCCTCCTTAAAATCTTCTCTGTTCGGCCGAAACCGAACATATATTCCGAACATATATTCGCTTTTGACTTATAATACCACACTCCATTCGAAAATGGAAGAGTTTTTTCGAACATTTGTTTTGTTTTTTTATAAATCAAAAGGACTGCCATGCTAATCACTTAACACAACAATCCTCTTATCCAATTTCATTATTCTAATTATATTGTAACTCTCTACATGAACTGCGCAAATACAGATGCCCCGACAACTGTCAGCAGACCAGCAACTGCAATTGCAAGACTACTCATAGCACCTTCTACTTCACCAAGTTCCATTGCCTTGGCTGTACCAATGGCATGGGCAGAAGTTCCAAGTGCAAGACCTTTGGCAATCGGCTCTTCGATGTGTGCCAGTTTGATCACTGTCTCTGCGATCATGTTTCCGAGAACTCCTGTGATGATGATAACTGCAACTGTGATCGTTACGATACCGCCAAGTTCTTCGGAAACGCCCATTCCGATGGCTGTTGTAATAGACTTCGGAAGAAGTGTGACATACTGCTCATGGCTCAGTCTGAACAGCTTGGCAAGAAGCAGCACACTGACCATACTTGCGATCACACCAGAGATGATTCCGATAGCTACTGCTTTGAGGTTCTTTTTCAGAAGCTCTATCTGCTGATACAACGGAACTGCCAGGCAGACAGTCGCAGGGGTGAGCAGATAGCTGATGTACTGGCCGCTCTGATTATAAGTATCATAATCAATGTGTAATAAAGAGAGAACTGCCATTACCGCAATGATCGCGATCAGAAGCGGGTTAAAGATCGCCATCTTGAATTTTCTCTTTAAAAGAAGTCCTGCCTCATATGCGATCAGGCTGATCGCTGCGCCAAAAAATATGGAATTGCTCATAAATTGTGTCATGATTTCTTCTGTCCTTTCTTTCTGTCCATACGAATAACTGTCTGAGTAACACGCCCCGTCACAACCATAACTACAACCGTGGTAATTACAGTGATCAGAACGATCGGCACACATACAGGTTTCAGTACGCCCCATGCTGTCAGTAGTCCAACACCTGCCGGGATAAACATGACCGGCATGATCTCTATGAGAAATTCAGCTGCTTCTTTGACCTGTTCCAGCTTGATAATGTGTGTTCCCAATGCGATCAGCATGATCACCAGTCCATACACACTTGCAGGTACAGGAAGCGGGATCAGGACATGCAGTCCTTCGCCCATTGCGGATATCAGTAAAATAATCCAGAATTGTCTTACGTATTTCATTTTCAGTCTCCTCTAATTTTCGTTCTTGCATAAGCATATAAATACTTCTGCCGAAACTCTTGTCTGGTCTCTTATTCTACGACTTTTAGCAGTTCAAAACTGTTACTGTTCATATATTAACATATCCCATAATCACAGAATTTACTGTACTGCTACAGGCTTCATCATCCCATTCACCAGATCTTCATACTCCTGGGTTTCCTCAAGAGATGCTCGTCCGGTTCTCTGGATCTTTGTTACGCCCGGATACTGTCCCGGAAAAGATTTCAGCATGATTCCATCGCCGTATATTTTTACTTTATCCCCGTTTTCCAATACATCGTCGGAAATTAATTTTCCTTTTTTATTGTAAATGCCCTCTGCCGGTATGTCTGCGCTGAAAATAGTTCCATTGTTCAGATCCACAAAAACTCCGGTCTTCAGAAATTCTCCTGTCTCGATATAGATTGCAGAAATAGCATTTGCTTCCTCTTTCTGCTCTTCCTCCCTGACCATCTGTGCCTGCTTTCCCACCATATTCCAGAAAGCACCTCCCATTACGGCAAAAATGGCAATCAGAACAATCATACCGATAATAAACTTCCAGTCTCGTTCTTTTTTACTTTTCAAATATTCAACTCCTTCATATTGGTCTAACCAATCCAGGTTCGTTACGTTTTTTTATTATAACGTATTCATCACAAATTGCAAGGCTGTTTCTGAGGAAATCCTGCTGTTTTCCTTCATATATTTATATGTTTTTTAAAAAACACAAAATAATCCGGTCTGATTCGCCTGTCTGATAAGCGAAAAAAGAAAAAGCTTTTACAGGCTTCACAGGCTTTCTGTAAAAACTTTTTCTTCAATAATTTTTTAAGAAATACGCTTATTTATACAGTGGTAAGCAGTGCCTCCATATCACCTTCCAGCTCATATTCGCCGGAACCCGCTGTAATAAAGATACTGTCACCTTTCTTCACTTCCATTGTCTCGCCGCTTGCAGTGATCTTACCTGCGCCGCTCATAACCAGTACACTTACGAAAGAAGTACCGTCAGCTTCTCCTGTCAGTTTCTTTCTTCTCAGACCGTCCAGGATTACTTTGTCTACTGTAAAATATTCGCAGGATGCAACGTGTGGTCCGAAATCTCTGTCTGTAGCTGCAGGCTCACGTTTTGTTACCTGGAGAGCTTTATCTACATGAAGTTCTCTCTCTTTTCCATCCGGTCCTTTGCGTCCGTAATCGTAGACACGGTATGTAACATTAGAGTTCTGCTGAATCTCAGCGATCAGACTTCCGGCACCGATCGCATGGATAGTGCCCGGATCAATGAAGAGTACATCCCCTTTGTGGATCATTACTCTGTTCAAAACTTCCGGCAGAGTATTGTTGCGGATACGTTCTTCGAATTCTTCCTCGGAAACTTCTCTGGAAAATCCATACAGCAGACTTGCACCTTCTGCAGCATCCATTACATACCACATTTCAGTTTTACCATACTGGCCTTCGTTTTTCAGTGCATAGGTATTGTCAGGATGTACCTGAATGGAAAGATCTTTCTTTGCATCAATAAATTTGATCAGAACCGGGTATAATGAACCCATAAATTAAGACAAAAAAATCGTTGTTTTTAAGTTGGATTTCCCCTATGATTTTATAGCGAGGGAGATAAAGGATGGGATTATCCCTTCCTAAATCCAACTTAATTTTTTTAAAAAAGTGTCTTGACAAATGGGTTCACTTTAGTAAGTTACTGTTCACACACCACTATCCCGCGAGGTGTTTTGGCATGAATATGCCAAAATCCCGAGACATACAAGCCAAAATTCCATTGCCGCAGGCAATCTGGAATGAATTTTGGCTACGTTACTGTGAACGGAGTGAACAGTAACACCAGTAATCTTTTTCTCCCATACATCCGGGAATTGGACGCCATCGAAGTTTAGACGCACATACCAAAGTTCCTATATCTCCATCTTTCAGATCTATCTTATCTTCGCAGTCGCTCCAGATGATACAATCCTCTTTCAGAATTATATTGGAATCGAGTATTTCGCATGAATAGCGTTCATCTGCCGGAAATAACTTTAAGTATTTTAATCCCTGAAATTCCATTTCAATCATTGAATCTTCTTCATACTGCCGTTGTATGATTACTCTCAGAATCCTACGATCGTTTACAGGATACATATCCAGGTTTTCATTAACATATGCTCCGCTCAGATAATGCATCTCTTTGATACAGCTGTCATGGAAAAATGATGCTCTTTCCATAAATTCTTTCAGGGAATCTTCATCTCTGATCTCACTCCACTCCTGCATATTGTCACCCGCTTTCATTCTCTTGTATTTTCTTCTCTCTTAATCTATCTTTTTTGTCTTGAGTTTATTATTCAGGAATCATAGCGATTTTTTCCCACTGATAGGTTCCATTGTCGACTGTCATTACTGCCATGGTGATTTCCTGGTCGAAGCGTCTGGGGCCGCAGCTTCCCGGGTTTAGCCATAGGCGGTTGTCTATCATTTTTTCGAAATATTTATGGGTGTGTCCAAAGATTACTATCTGCGTATCTTTCAAGTCCCAGTCTACGTCTTTTTTATTGTGGGTCATAAAAAATTTTACGCCTTCTATGGTGAAGTGTAAGGTTTTCGCGATTCCTTCTGCCCAGTCTTTGTCGTTGTTTCCGCGGACTACATAAATGGAACCCATCATGCGCAGTGTATCCAGGATTTCCGGTTTGTTTACGTCACCTGCGTGGATAATGCAGTCACAGTCTTTTAAAATTTCCAGGATTTCCGGTCTGAGCAGACCGTGAGTGTCTGAGATAATTCCTATTTTTTTCATATGCCATTTCCTCACTAATCATTCTCTACGAACAGATTACTAACCCCAAAAATAACTCACATTTAATCCCTTCAAAACATTCCACAAATTTTATATACGATTACATGCAATTCATTTTTCAGGTTTCATTAATTTCATATTTAATTTTCATCAAACAGTTGTATCTTTCCATATTCCCCATCATACCCTGGGATTCTCTTCACATTTCCGGTTCTTACATTCTCAATTCCTTCTGCGATCCGTTCTCCAGCGCAGGATTTGATATCTTCTGCCGGTACGTTTCTCAGGATGTCATATTCTGTTCCCAGTGTCTGGAGCATTTGTTCAAAGCATCCCTGCACTTTCTTGCTTGCAGTGGAATATCCCATACATGCAGAGATTACTTCCGGCAGAGGTACAAGGCTTTCATATTTTTTGCCGTCTTCTTTTACAAAACCTTCGGCTCTGTCTGCAAGCTGTTCTACTCGGTGATCTACACCCATCGTCAATTTCTTTCCGCAGACAGGGCAGATTCCTCCAAGGCGTTCCGCTTCTACCGGGCTTAATGATACACCACATTTTCGGTGTCCATCAAAATGGTATTTTCCCTCTTCTGGAAAAAATTCTACTGTGCCTTCTAATCCTTCACCTGTCTGGATTGCCTGATAAAGACCCTCATAGGAACAATCAATATCCAAGAGGTTTGCCTCTCGCCCCAGCTTGGACGGGGAATGTGCATCTGAATTGGATACAAGCTGATAGCGGTCCAGTTTGGAAATTCTCCAGTTCATAGCTGGGTCAGAGGAAAGTCCGGTTTCCAGTGCATGTACATATGGTGTCAGTTCTTCAAAGCATTCCTCTACAGAATCAAATCCTGATTTCGCACCAAGAACCGAAAAATGCGGTGTCCAGATATGTGCCGGAATCAGAATTCCTTCCGGACAGACATCCAGCCTCATTTCCAGAAGATCATGACTGTCTAACCCCAGGATTGGTCGGCCATCTGAATGAATATTTCCGATTTTCTCCAAGCGCTGAGCCATGGCATCTGCTGCTTCCAGACTTGGAAGTAGGATTACATTGTGCACTTTTCTGGTTTTTCCATTTTTCTTATAAATAGAACTGATTTCACCGGAAACAACAAAGCGAGTTCCTTCTCCTGGAAACTTTCTGCTCTCTTCTCTCACATATTCATCTCTGAGTCGATACAGACCATTACCTTCTGGCTTCAGTCTTTCTCTCAATTCTTCTCTCCATACCGGATGTGTGAAGTCACCTGTTCCTATCAGAGAAATTCCTTTCTTTCTCGCCCAGAAATCCATATTCTCAGGAGTGCCCTCCTTACTCGTTGCCATGGAAAATCTGGAATGAATGTGCAGATCTCCTATCATTTTCATTCTTAATTACCTCTTGATATTTTAACGTTGTCATAATGGCAGCATAAATTATTGACATTTCACCATTTTTTAAATAAGATATTAATAGAAACGAAGTTTACAACCGTACAGCTTTAGCTAAAGCGGCTTGCTCGTTTCTTTTTTATACACACAATATCATATAGATGCAAATCTACATTTATAATTTCCAACCATTCTCTTTCAACCACAATTTATGTGCCTCATAATCCGGCATTACTTTTCCGACTTCGTCCCAAAATGCCTTCGAATGGTTCATTTCCTTCAGATGGCAGAGCTCATGAACCACCACATAATCCAACACTTCCGGCGGTGCAAGTATGAGTTTCCAGTTGAAGTTCAGATTCTTCTCGCTGCTACAGCTTCCCCATCTTGTTTTCTGTTCTCTGATGGTGATATTCCGGTAAGAAACGCCCATTAATTTTGCAAAGTAAGCTACTCTTTTTGTGATTGTTTCCTTTGTTTTTCGTATATAAACATTTCTCTTTGCTTCACTCAGATCTGCACTCAGCGGCGTCTGTTCCCGGTATTCTTTTGTACGTTCCAGACATCCCAGAACCCATTCCTGTTTTTGGTTGACAAATCTTTTAATGCGCGGCAATCTGGTTCGAAGCGGGGCACGGACAATCACATTTCCATCTCTGCGGACTTCCAGTGTCATAGTCTTTCTGGCGCTTCTTATTACCTGATATTCAAATTCTCCACAGGTAAATCTCTCCTGAGTTTTCTCTGTTTTATCTGCCATTGCTGATTCTTTCATCCATATATTTTTCCATCTCTGCTACCAGAATATCCATCTTCTCCTGAGTTTCCGGCAATGCATAAGGAACTCTGTCTGCAATCTTTTTCACATAATCATGCTCACGCATAATCTCATAGGTTTCCGGGAAATTAATGTCATAATACTGTGCAATATAGGAAACCCAATAGTCTACTTTAGAAACACGATCAGAAGACAGTACAGATTCTTTTGCCATGCAGGATGCCCATACTTTCGGTGCAATCACGCCCTCTCCTGCACCTTTTTCATCTACTCCGAGAAGTGTTTCCATTACTTCTTCCAGCTTCACTCTGCAATTATCCAGCTTGTCCGCATCACGGATCAGTTTCGCGTGAAGTAATGTTCTCTCATCAGTAATTCCTTCCAGTTTGAAGTCACTGTGCTTCTCAATTGCTGTACAGATCAGATCATCAAACCTGTCATCTTTTACAAATCTGCGGATCATTTTCTCCGGTCCGAACAGGAGCTGTGCACCATATGCCGCATGCTCCATAGTTCCCGGTTCAAAGCTGTCGAATCTCTTAATCTGCTCAAATCTTCCAATATCATGCAATAATCCGATCACCTTTGCCAACTGCACATCCTCTTCTGCAAGTCCCATTCTTCTGCTAAT
This sequence comes from Blautia sp. HCP3S3_D9, assembly GCF_052063845.1. Lineage (NCBI taxonomy): Bacteria > Bacillati > Bacillota > Clostridia > Lachnospirales > Lachnospiraceae > Blautia > Blautia sp. HCP3S3_D9. The sequence continues at coordinate 13,476 of NZ_JBQHWS010000014.1, read as the reverse complement.
TTCTTCTGCATCATCTACTACACCATAAGTATGTACAATCTTCAGATGAATCTTGTCATCCTTACGGTCATATTCATCCAAATATGCTTCAAAAGCCGCCTTCGCTGCATCAAAATCTTTTGTTAAATCTAAACTTTCCATTTATATTCAAAATCCTTTCTCAACATTTTATCCGACATTTTTATCTTACATTAATGTACGGACAAAATAGTTTCTTGAAGAATCAACCTCTCCGAACATTAGTATAACACACTTTTAGCGTTCTTACCTTTTTACTGTTGCTGTCATCTCTGCCACCCTGTCCAGGATCTGTTTTTTAAGATCTTCCACATTATCGGTTCTATATTTCAATCCTGCTGCAGAGACATGTCCTCCGCCACCAAAAAACTGCAAAAGTTCATTCACATCAATCCATTTTCCATCTGAGCGGAATGAACATCTCCATACGTTTTTGCTTTCTTCATACATGGTAAATCCAAGTTTAATATCTTCACAGTCTCTGAGAATGCTTCCGATCTTGCGGAAATCTTCATATTCTATTTTCTTCTCATCCCGTTCTTTCTCATTGATCATTACATATGCCACATTTCCATCCAGAACACGTTTCGCGCTGCGGACCAGCTCGCCCCTTTTATTTAAAATATCCAATGTATCGCAGTTCATGGTCTTCATAAGTTCCTGATGATCCACACCCATGGAAAGCAAGTCTGACAATGCCAGTAAAATACCTCTGTTCGCTCTTGCCATTGCACCGGTATCGTGAAGAATTCCAAGATAAATATAGTCTGCTGCTGTCGGATGTGTCTCTGCTTCTGCTGCTTTTCTCAGCAAATCTTTATCCAGCATATGATAGACATTCTCTGCACACGCCTCCGAAACTTTTGTCCAATTCACATCTCCATATCCTTCATTAGAAGCATGATGGTCAACAACAATACTCGCAGCTGCTGCCCGAAAATATTCCAGTCCGACCATTCGTTTCAATGTCGCATTGTCACATACGATCACACAATATGGTTTCCCATCTGTATCCGGTTTCTCAAAAGGAGTAAATACTTTATCTTCCAGTACCAGTTTCTTCGGTCCGCGTTCCAGAGTCTCTGCCAGATACGGTATTACTTTATACTGAGGATAATTCACATGAATATAATGAGCAAGGCTCATCACAGATCCGGCCGCATCTCCGTCTGGATTCATATGCCCCAGAATTATAACTGTACCAAGATTATGGGACTGCATCATCTCTTTAAATGTAGAATCAAAATTAAACATCGTTATCTGCCTCCTTTTCAATAGGCTAATCTTTCTCTAATGAAACAGCTCTGACAAAATCAACTTCTGTCAGAGCTTTCCTACATTACCCTTTTTTGCTTTTTATTTTGTCTGTAACTATAAGATATCCCTGCACGATCAAATCTGTTGCTATCAGCACGATTACTGACAATATCAGACATCCTTTTACACCAAATTCGTAAAACGCAGCAAAACCACCTATCACCCAATAGACTCCTATATGTACTGCATACATCTTAGATATCTGTTTTGAAAAATAGCACAGTTTGTTATATCCGAATTTCCATTTTTCCATTATCGGCATGATCCAGAATGCAATTGCGAATACAAGGATAATACTGCAGAAACTTCCTGTTACTTTTGCAAGCCCCGGCACTCTGTACTGGCCTATCATATAATTAAAGAATCCTTCAATGCCCGGGTGCAATACGATACAGCAGATAAACCATACTACTGCTACAGTTCCACATACAACTCCACTTTTTTTGTAGAAATTTCCTTTTTCATTTTCAGGTACTCTCCGGATCACCTTTCCAAAAACATACCCAAGAAATACATAACTCAGATATGGGAAAAAGCAGAAGCTTGTTTCACCTTTTCCACCAAAAGTCATATCTAAAATCCAGTTAAGTGCCGGATTATCAGAAACCAATAAACCTGTAAACGGAGAGATAATTCCTACTATTACAGCACTTATGATATATCCACTCAGTTTTACATTTAACTTCCTGTATATTGCAAGCACAAGATAACACATACCAGCTATGAAGAATATATTTACAAATGTAAGCATAGAATACAGATTTGCATTATACAATTCTCTACTGCCTGCTGCTTCACCGGTAATAGAATTTCTTATGTTGAAGCAAATTGTCATTATTGCTGCATAACATAAATTACTTAAACCCTGATAGAATAACAGCTTTACGCCATTTTTCACCATATCCTTAGGCTGGGAATGTCTTGTAAAAGCACTTCCAAATCCCATAGTAAACAGATACAGGCAGGCACCTGTCGGCATGAACAACGCAAACATAATTTTATGTACACTTGACTCTGCTGCTTCCGCCCCTGCTATCGTCTGGAATGAATGGATAAATACGATCATGATCATCAGGAAACCTTTTACCAAATCAAGTTCCCTCTGCCGTCCTACATTCACTTCCTGGTCCTTCAAAGATATCATATTTTTCATTTTTCCTCCCGCCATCGGAACCTCCTCCCGAGAACAATCCCTGAATATCTCTCCTTTCAGATACGAAATTCAATGTCTCATTTTTCTCATGTTTAACAGATCACAGATTCAAACTTCTTATCGTGCAGGCACGAATAAATCTTTGTCCTTTTGACCCTGATATCATATGGATAGTTTAGCATAGGTGGAATAATAACTCAATAACGATGCCGGGATTTATATCTCCCGGCATTCTTCTCTTTTTTCCTAAATCCAGCTTACCTGAACAGTAGCCTGCCTCTTATCTGTAGCTTTTTTATTTTACTCTTACACTCTTCACACTGCTCCATGCAGAATATACTGTTCTTCCGTTAATCTGTCTGTAAGAACGAACTCTTACGTAATAGTAGCTTCTGCTTCTTACACCATTGATATAAAGTCTGTTTCCTGACATATATTTATTGCCTGCACCAAGGAAAAAGCGGTTGTAGCAATACTGTAACTGATATCTGTCAGCACTGTTATATCTGCTCCAGCTTACCTGAACCTGTCTGCTGTTTGTACTTGTGACAGTTGGATTTGGTGTGACAACACGGGTATTATTGCTGTTGTTCGTTGAAGCCGGAGCGCTTACAGTTCTGAATGTTTTCTTGTTTCCATAGTAACGTTTTCCGCCAAAATCAGCATACATCTGATATGTATAACTGGAGCCTGGTGATAAGGTCATTCCCAGTTCGCTGTTCACATTATACCAGATATTCATATAAGTATTGTTAACGCTTGTTGTTTCGGATTTCTGTTTGATCAGTCTTCCGGATGCATCCCAAATGCTCACTCCTGCACCTGTGAAATGAACTCTCTGTGATGTCGTAATCTTGGAATAAATCGTAGAATTGGTCTGAGTAGTTCCAACTTCCCACTCACTCCAGCTTACATTTACGGAAGTATTCATATATGCCGGATACCAGTATCCTACAATTCCCTGCTCACTTTCTGTACCTGTCCATCTTCCAATGTGCTGTCCATTGCCCCATCCACCATTTAAAGTTGTGACATTATTTCCATTGACAGCTTCTACATAAGCAACATGTCCATAGGATGAATTACCTCTTGTAATTGCAATTGCACCGACACGAGCCACATGACTGTTAATAATGTTTACCTTATTCTGATAGGTTAATAATCCACCTGGCAGTGACGGAACTTTGTATCTCGCAAATGAAACACAGTTCTTTTTTGTAGCTGCCGGAAGGCTTTCGTACTCCCATGCATAAGAGCTGTAACTATTTGCCGACAATTCATTCTCATCTTCTACATCCGGTGTGTCATCTACATTTGGCGTATCATTTACATCTGAAGTATCATCTCCTGCACCATCAGAAAATTCTGTAGACGCCTGTTCAGTGCTGCTACTGTCCATCTCCAGGCTGCTTTCATATTCTCCACCATCGGAAAACTCCGCTGCAGATGCCGGAATTGCTGTTAAGAGCATTGATGCTGCTACCAGTGATAATGTGATTTTTTTCATAACTTCCTTTGCCTTCATAATTAACTTCCTTCTGTATTCTTTAATAGATTTTGATAAAAGTTATAACTTTTTTCTTTTGATAAGCCTATTGTACAGTTCCCGGAATACAGATTTGTTTTTTTACAAAGGATTTTTGCAAAAATTTTCAAGAAAAAAGATGCCAGAGTTTTTATCCCCTGACATCCATCATTTACTGCTCTATGTAGCTTGTTTAGATTACCTTGGAAAATTCTTCATTCGTCTCCATCAGTTCCTCATAGGTTCCTTCCCCGGCTACAATTCCCTTCTTCAGAAAATACACATATTCGCAGCTCTTCAGAACATTTTTCCTATGTGTTACCATCAGACATGGAAGCTGTAAATCTTCTATTAACTGAATAATAATTCTCTCAGAATGACGGTCAAGGCTTGACGTGGATTCATCCATGATCAGAAATTCCGGTTTTCCAAGAATTGCTCTGGCGATGCATAATCTCTGGCGCTGACCGCCGGATAAATTCTTTCCGCCTTCTTCCAGAACTGTATCATAGCCGAATGGAAGCTCCTCGATCATCTCATGAATATTGCACTTTTTGCATGCTTCGATCATCTGTTCCTCAGTAATATCTCTTCCCAGAAGCAGATTATTCTTTATCGTATCAGAGAATAAGAAATTATCCTGACTGACAACGCCAATCTTGCTTCGGTAACTCTCCAGAGAATATCCCTGCAGATTCTTTCCATTAATAAGAATTTCTCCGTTCTCTGGGGTATATAACCCCTCCAGGATCTTTGTGATTGTACTCTTTCCACTTCCTGATTCACCCACAAGTGCGATCCTCTGCGTTCCCCGAACTGAAATGCTGACATGATCCAAAATCTTCTTTCCATTTCCATATCTGAAATCAATATTTTTCAGTTCAATTTTATTAATTTTTTCTTCAAAAGGAGCACCATCTGCTGCTTCTTTTGACAGCCCAATGATATCATCCAGTCTCTTCTGCGCAATTTTTCCCTCCTGCAGGATTGGCTGGAGATTGGCAATGTTCTTCAACGGATTGGAAAAATATGCTGATAAGGAATAAAACGTGATCACTTCACCGATAGTCATAACGCCCATTCCTACATATAAAATACCCATTCCCAACACGATCAGTAATCCCATACTGTCTATTGCAGAAACAATCGTTTCCTGAATCTGTTCTATCATTCCTGCTGTATAAAAACTTCCTGTCAGTTTATCACTCTTTGCAGTCTGCTTTGCAAAGATATAGTTCTTAACATTTAAAGTTTTGATCGTTTCTTCACCGTCAATACACTCTTTGACATATCCCTGCGCCTCTGAGCTGTTCTCCATTACTTCATTGTTGCTTCTGCTGATAGGCCCTCTGAAAATGAACATAACTCCAACATAGATCAGCATAATAATTACATTTGCCAGGAATAATTTGCTGTTCATTCTCCATAATGTAGCACCACTTCCCAGAATAATGATCCCATCAACAAACATAACCAGTACCACACTGGAAACTGCATCTCTGACTGTGGTTAATTCATTAAATCTTGCCAGATAATCTCCCGTTGTCCGGATTCTTAATTTCTCAGAAGATAAATAGGTAATGGCTTCATTATATTTCTTATGTAACACATTATCGATTCTTCTGGACATTTTGGACATGATCAATGTTCTGCCAATCTGTACGCATGCCTGAAAGAGATATAACACTGCCAATGCGATCATGATCATTTTCAGATTCACTTCACCCGGACGGTCAATGATCAGCTCAAAAATCCCAGTTCCCAGAATTCCAATTCCAGCTATCACCAGTGAAAATAAAACCGTTGATATAATCGCCCATTTATTCTGCGGCATTAACTCCATAAAGGAAGACTGTTTCCTGACGGAAGTTCTGCTAAATGCTTTCTTTCGGTTTTCCGGATTTTTTATATTAACAACATATCCGGTAAATAAATCGTTGAATTCTTCATAAGAAATACTGATATTTCCCTTCGCAGGATCATGAATACTGACTTTGTTGCTCTTTACTTCTCTGACGATCACATAATGCATTACATTGTTCTCGCTGTTTGTGTGAATGATGCACGGCAGCAATATCTCATTGTCCCTGACTGCCTTAAAAAACTCTTCCGAAGACCCCTTCAGAACTTTCGCCTGAAATCCCAGAATTTCCAGAGTCTCTGCTATTCCATAGAGATTCGCGCCATTTTTATCTGTTTTGGATATCTCGATCAGTTTGCTGATGTCAACATTTTCTTCTCCATAATGGATCAATATATTTGCAATGCATGTTACACCGCATGTCATCTCGTCATATTGTCTGATGTATTTCATAACCAGTCTTATCCTTCCCCTGTATTTGTCTCTCAATTTATCTGCTTCGCTACGCAGCTCTATACCAAATTCAGTATACCAAATTTCCACTCATTCCTGCATATTTTTTTACAATTACAATACAAATTACCACTCAAAAAATATTACCTGCCAGAGCAAAACATAAGGAGGCAAACATCTTGCCCCCTTAAAGTAATGCTAATACATTCTATATGGCTGCTGGCACAGTCTGTCAATCCATGTATTAGAATAAAACCCAACGATATTTGAAATTATTACATCCGTGACATCCCCATGACCAGAGCTGAATCCAAAATGTAAATTTCTTACCACATTTATTACATTTCCACTTTCCTGCTGCTACCTCTCTCATTTCTTCCTTAGATACTTCTCTCATATTCTTTTCCTCCTGATTTTTAATTTCCAAAAATGTTTGGCTTTTGTTTTCTTTTGATAAGCCTATTGTAGCTTTTGGGAAATACATATTTGTTATGAAAACGGAGGAAAATTTTATTTTTTCAATTGTTTATTTCTGTTCCTGTAAGATTTTTGAGTGAATCCATATTCTTAATCGGATTATCCTGCAGATATAACTCCTTAAGATTTGTCATGTCGGCTAAGGGTTCTACATCCTCTATTAGATTTCCGTCCAAATTTAATTTTTCAAGTTTCTTAAGATCTTTCAGAGCTGATATATCCTTTATCTGATTTCCATACAGTACCAGTTCTTCTAAATTGACAAGCCCGGACAAAGCGTCAATATCCGTAATATTATCACTGCTTAACCATAAATTTTTCATTTCTGTCATTCCTGTTAATGGTTGCAAACTTCCAAGATCCGCTCTAGTAACCGTCAAATCTGTTAACGTAGTCAAACCATCTAAAACATCAAGCGAATCTATTGCATATCCATCCAGACTCAATTGTTCCAATCCCACTACCTCTCCCAGTGCTTCATTATTTTCTACTCTACATTCTCTTAAATACAACTTTCGAAGATTCGGAAACTTTTTCAGATCATTTAATGTCGTAAACTCCTGTGGCGCAAGCATTACACATTCACCGTCATTTGTCTTAAACACATATTCATTTTCTTTATTTTCTGAATATACTCTTACTACATACTGAGAGTCTATATCAATTCCCGTTACAGATTCAATATCTGTATAAGTTACATTGTCCTTCCCAAAAGCTTTGCATATGGACTCTCCAAAGTTTTCATCTTCCCATTGGATGATTGATTTATCCTCATTTTGTACTTCGTTTAACAACAAAGACATTTCTCGATCATCTGCTTAATTTACTAAGACTTCCCATACCCAAAATGGGCTTTGCACCATGAAAATTCAATATTTCAGCTAACAAAATAACGATTTATGCCACCTTAACCTGTGGATGAAGCGCATTGCGCAGATATTCTGGCAGTCTGGATTCAAAATCAGAAGCGAAAGCGGATATCTGTTCGTCACTTAATTTCAGAATCTCCTGAAGGCTTGCCTTTAAAGCATCCATCAGGATGCCAAGGGAGCGACAGAAAGTAATATCTGCCATTTCGTCTACAAGGAAAAAGAATAATTTACCTAATGTGCGTTGATCTTCGTTTTGTCGCTGCTCCATCGCAAGCAGCATATATCTGGTAAACACGATTGCTGTATGAGCAGTCAGCGCATCATATGATAAGCTATGGCACTCGCCGATAAGATTAAGCATGGACTTACAGGTTTTGAAAAACACTTCAATCTGCCAGCGTTTTCCATAGATACGGATGACCTCTTCTTCGGAAAGATCTGTATCGGTGCATACAAAAGCAAGCCAATCCTTACGGTTAGCCTTATTCCTGACACAGACGATTTTAGCCGGAATCGGATTTTCTTTTCCAATCTTTACATCAACGGAAAGCAGATATTTTGATCTTCCTCTGCGTTTCTTGTTTCTGGAATAAATTTCCTTGATATTGAGCTGCTCTCCACAGTATTCATACTTGATGCGTGAACTCTTCTTGATCATGGCGATTACGTCCATCCCTTTTGATTTAATATCTGTTATCTGGGATGGATTGGAAAACCAGGAATCAAAAAGGACATAATCAGCAGATAATCCGGCCGTGGTTGCAGTATCCAGAAGAGTCATCATGGCCTCCGGTGCTTTTGTTTGAGCAAGTTTCCAACGTTTTCCGGCAATTGTTCTTTTATCAAATGCCTTCGTTGGACCAATCACGTTGGACTCCTTAGATGAAGCCAGAAGACAACTGTTTACAGGGATCAGCGTGTTTCCATCACTCCAGCTTAATGTAAGCATACGGTAGCCCTTTTTGTAGTTCATGTCAGTGTGATCGAAGACTTTAGAACCAAGCTCGGTCTTCTTACAACTGGTACGATTGAAAAGACTATCATCAATGATAAAGACATTTTTCCTGGATTCATCTGTCAGTTTTTTGATATCGTTGTTGACGATATCAGCAGCAAGAAGCGAGGTAAAACGGAGCCAGTTAGTCTTTGAAGAGTTCAGGAAACGATAAAAGGTATTCTTGGAGAAATCTTCACGAAAAGATCCAGTGCGTTGCTGCATATACATGCTGCGACCTGCAAAGATGTTGCCAAGTTTGTATCTCAGAAGAGAAATAGCAGGAACACCTTTCTCTTTTGTCCCATTACATTTTTTCAAAAGCTCACCTACATGATGTCTTGAAAAAAATCTCTGAATACAGTCAAGTAATGCTACCTCATTAGTGCTATTCTGTGTTAAAATGGACATGGCATAAATCTCCTTTGTAAAAATGGTTTCTCGACAATTCCATTATACCAAACGGAATGTATTTATGCCTTTTTTATTGGCTGAAATATTGAATTTTCAAGGTTCAGCACACCTTAAAGGTGTGGGAAGTTTAAGTTAAATATAAAAACCCACAAAAAACATAATTATAAATGATATATCTTATATACTCTGCAATCTCGAAAACTATTCTGGATACGAAAATTTCCATAAAAACAACCTGTACATCACCCAAAGGGGAACTATAATCATGACAAAGATTAAAAACACAAAGAAGGGCATGGCAAAAAAGACATTAAGTATGTCACTTGTTGTTGCAATGCTTGCTACTTCTAATGTGCCGGTATGGGCTGCTGAGTTCAGCGATGGTACTGATGCTGCCGTTGAGACTGAAGCTCCGGCTGCTGAAACATTTTCTGATGATGCTACAGAAGCTCCGGTTGTAGAAAATACTACTGACGTGACAGATGTTGCAACTGCAACTGCACCTAAATTAACATTAGCAAATTGGACAGGCGCTTTGGTTGTATCTGGTGATCTTAAAGATGGTAGCACTGATGTTGCAAACTTTGATTATAAAGTTCGTATTGATGGCAAAGAAGTTGTTGGTCATTCAGGAACTTATACTGGAAGTGCTACAAGTGTTGCTGATTTAAATAGTAAATTAACATCAGCTACTTTTGTATCTACTGATGCTGGTCATATTGTATCTGTAGAGATTACAGGAACGGGTGCTAATGCTGGATTTAAAACTACAATTGAAGGCATTGAAATTAAGAGTGTAGATGTTTCATCTGCGACATTAAATCTTGGTGGCGCAACTGTAGCTTATACTGGTAAACAGGTGGCATTTAGTGATACTCAGATTGCTGGATTTACAATTGCTGGTATTTCAGGTCTTTCATATAATGACTTTAAGTATACATATGAGGGAGACGATCTTGTAAATGCTACACCTGCTGGAAAAACACTTCAGGTTGTTGCTACTGTAGACAAAGCAGGATATACAGGACAGATTAAAGCACCTTTTATAATTAACAAACGTAAAGTGAACCCATTTGTCAAGACACTTTTTAAAAAAAATTAAGTTGGATTTAGGAAGGGATAATCCCATCCTTTATCTCCCTTGTTTACCCACTAAGTGTGGATATATGAACTGTCAAGGGTGTGCTGCCTGGCAGCTTCCGGAGGAACCCTTTACAGTTCATATATCCGCGCTTACCCTTCGGGGAGGGAGAGACAGGATGATTACCTGTCCCAGTAGACTTCCTCTGGCGTGCGGTATTTTAACCGTGAGTGTGGACGCTCGTGATTATAAAAGTTCATGTAATTATTGATACCGATACGTGCGTCTCTTGGTGTCTCATATGCATTTGGATACACATCCTCATATTTTATGGTTCGCCAGAGCCTTTCCACAAATATATTGTCGTAGGCACGACCACGGTGATCCATACTGATCCTGGATCCGGCATCCAGAAAAATCTGTGTGAATTTGGGGCTTGTAAAATGACTTCCCTGGTCAGAATTCATGATCTCAGGCCTGGATACCTTCAATGCTTTGTGGCTGGTATCCAGAACAAATCCTATTTCCATGGTGTCACTCAGCTGCCAATGCAGCACAAACCGTGAGTACCAATCGATGATTGCCACCAAATAAAGCCAATCTGTTTTGACTGGTATATAGGTAATGTCGATGGATCAAACCTGATCAGGATGGTCGATTTTAAGCCCTTTCAGTAGGTAGGGATATATTTTATTGGTCGGCTCCAGTCTGCTTGTATTTTGCCGTGGATATACGGCCTGTATGCCCATTTCCCGCATATGCCGAAGGACTGCTTTGTGATTGATCGGATAATGCTCTTTTTCATTAAGATACCAGCAAATACGGCGATATCCATACATTGGGTATCGGGTATAGATTTTGTCAATCAACTGCTTAATGTACAGATCTTCTGTGGAATGTGGAGCCGGCTGATAATAGAGCCCGCTTCTATTAAGTCCCAGAAGGCTGGCCTGTACGGAAATGGGAAGAGTTGATCCATTCATATCCACAAGCAGGCGGCGTTCCGGTACGCTAAGTTCAGAAACCAGATTTTTTTTTCAACCACTCGTTTTGAGTGGTGAGCTTGCCAATCTGAGCATATAGATCGTTGATCTCAGCTTCGCGTGCTTTTTTAGCCTTACGTTCTTTGGATGAGTTGTCCTGGAACAGTGTATACAGTTGAGTTTCTGCTTCCCGCTTCCACTTTGAAAGCATATTCGGATGAATATTGTTCTCAGCAGCAATCTCATTGATGGTACGCTCGCCTCGAATTGCTTCAAGAACAAGCTTGGATTTCTCCTCTGGTGAATGTTGTTGTCTTGCCATAGTTAGACTCCTTTCGCTATAAAATCATAGGGGAAATCCAACTTAAAAACAACGATTTTTTTGTCTTAATTTATGGGTTCATTATACAGACTTCTACTACATTCAAATATGTAGATCAGGGTGTATACTATGCATACTGCCACGCTTGGACACGTGATGAAAATGGTAAGAAAGTATTCGGCGAATGGTCCAATGCTTATCCATTCTCTGTAACAGCTATCACACCGGACGCTCCAGTTATCACAAACGTTAAAGTAAGCGGATCTACTATCAAAGTAACATACAAAGCAGCTGCAAACGCAACTGGTTACGACGTAGTACTTGGAACATCTTCCAAGAAAGAAAACGGTGAGACACGTCCATACAACTATGGCGCTCACAAAGTACTGAACCTCAAAGAAGGTACAGTAACAGCAACATTCAAGAACGTACCAAAGGGAACATGGACAGTTGGAATGCATGCATTCAACAGAACATCCGAAGACGGAAAGAAAGTCTTCAGCCCATGGTCAAACCTGAAAAAGGCTACTGTTAAATAATCCATTTGGGTAAATAATACAGATTCCTAAAAAAGAAAGCTCCAGTCATTTCGACTGGAGTCTTTCTTTTTTTACTCTAAATAAAATGTCACTAATTAAACTCTTTTATGGCATTGAATTTCTTATTATTTATCAGAAAATCTGCCAGATTGTTTATACCCTTATAATATTACATCGAAACAAAGCTAAATGTGTTCTTTTACTACAAGCTCTTTTGGATCAATGCATGGTACCTTTGAATTCTGAAAATCTTTTGGATTTCTAGAAACAATATAATCTGCTCCAAACGATAACGCACATTCCATTTGAAGGCAATCTTCAAAATCTGAGAATTCTTTATTTAAAAGCGCTCTTTCAATCTTACGTTTATCAATGCTTTCCACCTCAAACAAAGTACACAAACTTTTTAATAAAATTCTTCTTTCTTCGGGGGCATATACTTTTCTAAGAATAAAGAACATATTGGATATAGAATGTGCTGCAATACACCCTTTTATTGTGCCATCTTTACAGGCTTTAACTACACATCGTGCGGCTTCACCATAAGGTTCGCGATCCAATATATAATCTAATAGAATATTTGTATCAACTAAGATTCTCATACTTGCCCTCCCTATATTCTGCCAATTCCTTATCATAATCTAAATCTGAAAATTTTTTCCGTAATTTTTCCAAACTTTCAAAGGCAAGATCTTTCGCTTCTTGATTTTCATCTTTATAAAGCCCCCTTACGCCTTTCATAATCTGTATCATAAAAATCAATTTATCCTCTGGCATCTGTTCTAATAATTCGATTGCATCCTGTCTAAGTCTTGTCATATAACTCACTCCTTCATACAATTAAATAAATATCATACATCTGGTAAAAATTTTTATAACGTTGAATTTGCTTACTAACAATATACCATATGCCTAATGATGTTTCCATGAAAGGAATTATAAAAAATATTAAAAATTTGAAAAGTACTATATTTTCTCTAAATCTTCAACCAAAATTTCCATATAACTATAAAAAGATTATTTACTAAAAAAAAAATATAGTTATAAGTCTATTTCTCTTATATATATTCCGATATAATTTTGTCCTAAAAATAAATTTTTAATCACCGGATACACCAGAAATTCTCAGTGTTAAGACAAAGGGTTCTACAATCACTGTAACATACAAAGAATCCGCTAACTCAACAGGATATGACGTAGTTCTTGGAAAAGGTTCCAAGAAAGAACATGGCGAGACACGTCCATATCAGTATGGAACATACAAAAAATTAAATGTTAAACCAGGTGTATGCAAAGCTGTATTCAAGAACATTCCTGCAGGAACATATTATGCAGGAGTACATTCCTGGAACAGAACAGCTTCTGAAAACGATAACAAAGTATTCAGTAAGTGGTCAAATCTGGAAACTGCTAAAGTTAAATAATCCATTTGGGTAATTAATACAGATTCCTAAAAAGAAGGCTCCG